>DOWG01000194.1:0-3983 GCA_003519685.1 Lachnospiraceae bacterium | reverse complement strand
CCATCAAAATAATCCTTGAAGGCTGACTGGAATTCCTCATTGCAGCCCTGATCGTAAGGGGAAATATTACTCATATCAATCTTCGGAGCTGCTGCTGCAAATAGAGCGATATGGTTCTGTCCGCCAAGGAACTCAGACTTAAAATCGCTATTTGCAATCTCTTCCATTGCCTTCTGGTTATTAGTATAATCCTGTGTTTCCATAGTAATCTTTTTCATTGTCTCTGCATTACAAGTCAGGGTATACATAATATCTTTTACTAAGCTTGGATTATCGGTTCCGGATGCCGCACAGATCCAAGTTCCGCCCCAGTAAAATGGTGCAGGTCCTTCGCATACCGCCCAGTCGCCAAAGATTCCATTGCCAACGGCTGCTTCCGCATTAGAATCTGCTAAGGAATACCCCATTAAAGTAAAGTTGATTCCCCAGGTAGAATAGAAGAAACCAAAGGTCTTTCCATCCGGGCCTTGATCCTTTGCCCAGCCATCACTCCAAAGACTTGTCTTGTTGTTATATGCTTTATCCGTAAATTCCTTCGTCTGATCCACCCATTTCATAAGGCTTTCATCAACGACAACCTTTCCATTCTGTACCCAGGGACCGGACACATTATTGGAGAAGGTTCTGTAGGCATCATCATAACCGGATAGCATGGTATAATCTTTTGCCTTCATTTCTCCGGCAACTGCATTAAAATCATCCCAGTTGCTGATTTTCTTCTGAACCTCCACCGGATCATCGGTTCCCAATACGTCTTTTGCGATAGAACGCCTGTAAGCGAATAATCCCGGTGTTGCCTGCCAGGTAGTACCCCGGATAACACCATTTGAATCGGTAACAATATCCTTAGTATATTGATACTGATCCTTCATATCCTCTTGCGTAAGTCCGATTTCTTTAACGTCCATCGCATAATCCGTGTTTACATACTTTAACGCATAATCCGCTTCAATCAGGAATAAGTCAACCTTATCATCAGCAGCGGCATCTTTCTGCGCAAGCAGGGCAGCGTCTAATGCATTCTGGTAAGCGTTGTCCTGGTTCGGTGTGATCACCCAGTTCACTGCAACATCACCGACTTTACCGGTTCCGTCTCCGTTATCCGTATAACTGGGGAAATATGCCTTAACCCGATCCTGGAATTCCGTATTCCAGCAGTATATGTTTAATACTTTCCCCTCATCTGCCTGTGCAGGCTCTTTTGTATCCTCTGCCGGATTACTTCCCTCCTTCTTTTCTTCCTTTTTCCCTTCCTCTACGGGTGCCTTCGTCGGGTCCGCAGATGTCTCTTCTCCGTTCTTGCCACAGCCGGCCAGCAAACCGGCAAGCATAACCGCTGCGAAGAGCAGACTTAATAACCTCTTTTTCATCTTTCATCCTCCCTTAATTAATATAATTGCATTTATATTCTTATCGCACCTTTGTGCAATAGAAATGCCTTTCTTCGTTCAACCATCTCAACAAACAAGATGGTTGAACGCTCCCCCTCTTTGTAGATTTTATATAGCAATTTCCGAGTTAAATACTACTTAATCGTTTTCATAAATCAACAATAGACGTTTTATACATATATTTTATATAAGCATACTTGTATTTGTTGAATTTGTCAATATTCCTTTATTTATGTAGGTTAAAAACCCACTTTTTAATAGTATTTTACTTATACCAACTAGCTTTTAACTAGTTTTGGTATAATAATTTTAATCCTTTTCTATATAAATTGCAACCTTTTCTTTGATTTTTATATAAATTTTATATTAAACGTTTTAGATAGTCCCTCCAATCGTTTGTTCGCCATGGGAGTGCTTTTGTCTGTTTTTAGGCATAAAAAGAGAGGTGTCGCTAAATTAGTTTTGCGACACCCCATCAATCGCAGCCGTTATACTCTCCGTTTCCATTCATGCCTTTTCATACCGTATCGCCGAAGGGAGGTAGTTTTCTGCTAAAAGCTTAACGTTAGGTGCAGCTCGCAACCCGTTTCTTCATGAATTCCTCTCTAACCTTTGACAAATGTTCTTCTCCATCAGCAATCTGGTATCTTTACACTCATCTTGCCTGGTAGAAAGGACGGATTTTTCTTTAGCATTACCTGATGCTTTTGATAGAGAAAGCTGGCTTTGCTTAATAGCTCATTTTGATTCACCTTATCCGATATGGCAATATTCCAGCCTGACTGTTTCGTCAGGGCTTTGATTAGCTTCGTATATCTTGCCTATTACCGTCGTGATAAAGTAAGCTCCAAGTACTTTATTTGTCGTTCTCATGACAGCTGCAGCCATGATCCTGATGATGGTTATGCCCCTAATAGCTATGATGATCCTGCGGCTTATGTTCTCCGAGTGTTATTGTATCTGCGGATAATTCTAAGATATCCTGTATTTCATCCTCTGTAATCTTCATGTAATCCGCCAATTCCGTAATATTAGCTTTCCGTCCCAGCTGACTCTCCAGTTTTTTTAAGGAAGCATAGAGTCGGTTCATTTTCTTCATAACGGCATTCTCCATGGTATCATTCTCCTGCTGCTCCTTTACCGATTCTGCAAGATGATCCCGTATGGTTTCGTATACATGTCTCTGCACCTGTTCAATGTCATCGGCTGCCGGAAGCTCCTGGATCGATTGTATAAGAGCCATATTCCCTTCCTGGATCAGATCCTCTGCCGTCATCCCCCGGTTCTTATATTCCTCCGCAATTTCAACAACCCTACGCAGGTTCAGCTCAATATAGCGCTGCTTCGCTGCACTGTCTCCCTGCTTCATCCGATGAAGCAGACGGATCTCCTCTTCTCGGCTTCCTTCTGTAATTCCTGCCAGTTCTTCCAAATAATCCTTCAGATATACGGAATCTTTGGAATTAATCTTCTTGGGCTCATATGGCTTTCCCGGATCCGAATTTTTCTCCAGAATCTTAAGTTCTTCCGGCTGTACATACCCTGCAACCTCTATTTGATTGGCTGCCAGATAACCGCTGATCTCATCCAGCTGAGAGTCACTTAATTCCCACTCTGCAAAGATATCTTTAATTGTCTGTACTTCCATGCGGTTTTTTTGATTTTTCGCTATTTCTAAAGTCTTTTTTAGAAGCTCTTGAAATTTATTAATATCGTTCATAAATAATACGGCCGAACACTCATGACTCCTGGTCAGAGAGGAAACCGTATCCCTCCTTCTTCATTTCCAATTTTCTATTTTTCCGTTTTGTATTTATTGAATCTTTTCTGTCTCATTTCCAACCGCTGCCGCCATAATATGGTAAAACTTTGGACTATCCTTTTTTAGAGAAACCAGCTTTCCTTCTTTGGTAAGAAAACAATGGCTGCTTTTACCGGTTGCCCGAAGCTCCTTCGTTGCTGCATCCATTACCTTATAGGATAGACTATATTTGACGCCATTAAACCTCTCCAGCTTTGAAATAACAGATACCGTTTCTCCAAAAACCGTCCTGTTTATATAATCGCACGAGATGGAAACGACAGGGCTTATGTATCCTTCCTTCTCCATATCCGCATATTCCGCACCGATCTGCTCAAGAAAATCCAGCCTAGCTTCCTCAAACCAGCGGATATAGTTCGAATGATGTACCACTCCCATCTGATCCGTCTCATAATACTGTACTTTATGTTGATAAGCTTTTATCTTCATCTCTATACTCCTAACCTTATATCAAATAAACTTTCACCTTACCAGCACCGTCATGCTGCTACCGGGATTACTGGTTCGATGCCGTTACTCTCCTTATTCTACGCTTATTTACCGGAAAACGCTATAGAAAAAAGAGCAAAAGCTGTACAGAAATAAAAGGAATGTTACCGTTCACACCCACCATGTATACCATGTTATGATTTCGTCAAATGTATCCGAATTGGAGACGCTTTCGCTTAGTTTCGCTTAGTTGCATTACGTAGCAGTACATAAGGCTCCAAAATACGAAGCCAAAGTACCAATGAATGCATATACTCCTGATCGGATATCATTTGTCGAAA
>DOWG01000187.1:2044-3871 GCA_003519685.1 Lachnospiraceae bacterium | reverse complement strand
ATAGTCTCGCAAAAAACCTGCGAGCCATTACAAGAATAGCAAAAGCAGCTATTCTTCAGGATTTATGCCCAGAAAGCATGGGCGTTAGTGTGAAGAAAAAACATCTTCACACGGGAAGAACTGCGAAGTTCGCACAGTGGTGCTTACTCCTTGTTCTTCCGGCTTTTTGCACTGCCGCTTACGGCAGCATAGGCGTTAGTGTTAAAAATCACTTTCACAATAAGGAGAGATATGACAGATATAACGAAATTAATTCGGATGTTTTTTTCGACGCTTCTATTTATCCTGGGCGTATTCCTATTTATGAAAGAAATATTAGCTGTTGACACATCAATAAGCGCAATTCGGAAAGGGTGGAAGGAAGAAGAAACCGTTTTTTATGAGCAGTATATACCAGACGAAGATGTCATACCCTGTGCAAAGCTGATAGCCTCCTTATTTCATGAGCAGGAATANNAAAATTATGGGTTATGGGATAGAAGATACCGAGTATAAAAAAAGCTATCAATATGATATAGAAGGCAATATCGAAAGAATACAATATACACCCGTCAGGTGAAGGAGAAAAGTGAAAGGATTTTGAATCCTTTCACTTACAGAGTTTGCGTCTGCGCAGCATCCGCAAACTCCAAAATGCGCAAAAAGCCGCGCAGAAATAAGGAGAAAAGGGAAAGAATATGCAAGCGGTTTTTAAAATGTTTGAGAATACCTATGAGATCTATTTTCAATCAGTTCCAAGTTTTTTAATTCTTATTCTGATAACGATTGCCGCAATCATACTGCCATTTTATTTACAGATTATCATACATGAAGCGGGTCACCTGGTCTTTGGAAAGCTTACCGGATATCGCTTCCTGTCCTTTCGAATCTGGAATAAGGTACTTGTGAGAGAGAATCGGCATTGGAAAATAAAAACATATAGTGATCGGGATTCCATAGGGCAGTGCTTAATGCTTCCTCCCCGTAAAGACAACAGAGAAACCCCGTATGCTTTAAATCATCTCGGGGGTATTATCCTGAATGGAATAACCGGAATACTCTTTTTATCCGTATCCTGTATGGAGATTGCTTTCTCTTATTTTATTCGATTATTTTCTTTTACATCCGGTCTCTTCGGTGTTATTATGTTTATCGCGAACGGATTACCAATTAGGTATTTTGGCAATAACGATGGGACCAACTATTTGGCATTGCGGAAGAATAAGAGTGCAAGGTACTTTTATTTTCAACAGCTAAAGCAATTGCCGGATCTTCAAAAGGGGAAGACATATGGGGACCTTTCTCTGGAATTCAACAGGGTAATCAAAGAGAAAGATTTGGATAATCCGATCCTTGGGTGGCAAAAAATGTTGGAATACTATTCCTATTTGGATCAGGGCTGGTGGAAGAAAGCAAGAGAATGCCTAAGCGCATTTCAGTCTATAAAAAGCTTAGACAGGGGAATGCAGTATACAATCCAATTGGAGGAACTTTTTCTTAGCATAGTATTTAAGGATGATCAGGAAGAGATAGAAATGCGGTATCAGAAAATAAAAGGATTCATAAGTAGGAAACATGGAGATATCGATCTTATCCGTGTTCATTTAGCATATAAGATATATCGGGATTCACAGGTGCTGACCTATGACAGGCGAATAAAGAAACAGGAAGAGTATAGAAAAGAAATGAATCGGAGAAGCCGGAATTATCTTTATCCAGGGAAAGCAGAATTTTCTATGAAAATGCTGCAGATCGTATTTGATCAATATTTTTGTTATACCGTTGCCGGTTAAATGTCATAAGTAATTGTTTTTATATGACTTATGGTTACTATTCACACCCGATATG
>DOWG01000187.1:0-1979 GCA_003519685.1 Lachnospiraceae bacterium | reverse complement strand
TTATATTATAGACTTTATTGGGGATGTAAAAAGTAACACTTAGGACACTCATATCAAAGTTTGGGAGTGAAAAGATGAATTCACTAGGACGAATCATAGCAATATTCTTAGTAATTTTATTAATTATTATATTTCCATTGCAATATATTGCACAGATGCAGACGGAAACCATGGATCATATTGCGGAAGCTCATACACGCGATTTTACAGATACGATAAGAAAAGAAGCATGCGTTACCCGTGAAAGTTATGAGGAATATCTGGATAAGCTTTATCAGACTGGCGAGCTTTACAAAATCGAAATCGAGCATGCAGCAGCGAAGACGGCAGGGGAGTTAATATCTGAAAACACAAAGCCGGGAACACTTTTGGTATCAAACGATACAGCCAGGCTGCTGTCACCGGATAGATTAATCACCCCATTTGCCGCCCATACGCATACGGATGCCTGCTATGATGGGCACCGTCACATAGAAAGCGGCTGCTATTATAGAAGTGGACATTCCCATAGTTCCTCCTGTTATCATAGTCATTCATCCTTCTGTTATACAAAAGAGTACTATCAATATACTTGTGACGGTTGTGTTACAAAAACAACTTATTGCAGTGGCTGTGATACCAAAACGATTTATTGCAGCGGTTGTGAAAGCGATGCTCCAAATGATCCGGAAAATGCGGAATATTGGTGCCCAGGTCATGGAACGATGGTATATTGCCCAGGTCATACATCGAAATCCTGTCCGGGACATTGGGGCTATACTTCTAAAAGAACTTGTGGTAAATCAACTTCAACTTTAATATGTGGTCAAAGCTCTGGTCCAGGCGGATGGAGCTGCGGTAAAACACAGGACACCTCAGCTATTTGTAATACCGTTGTTATGAGCATAACTGCCACGAATCCCTCGCAAACCGTTTACACCGGTGACCCTATTATAACGACAGCAACGGCTACATATCTTGATGGGCATACTGGGACGGTTAATTGCACAGCAACAGGCTATCATAGTACGACTCCTGGAATACAAACTGTAACACTTACCTATAGCGGAAAGGTGGGAAATGCAAAAACCATAGGCACTCGAACAGGTACGATTACCGTTACGGTGAAAGGCAGGCTGCAAAGCATAAGCGTTACTCCCTCTTCAACAAGTGTATATAACGGCATTGAACCAACTTACACAATTAAAGCGATATACGGAGATGGTACACAGAAAACATTAACAAGCAGCCAATATACGAAAGCAGGATGGAGCAGTGGGCCGGGTAAAAAAACTGTTACCTTTCAATATACCGAGTTTGGAAAAACAGTTACGAAAAGTGTAACAATAACCGTACTGCCTAATCTGATAGGTGTCTCGATTACACCAAGTACGCAGACAATAGAGCGTTATCAAAATCCTTCGTTTCGCGTGATGGTTTCCTATGAAGATGGGACAAGTAAAACAACGAATTCATTTATCATTAAGAACTTTAATAACCGCACTCTTGGTACACAAACTGCTGTAATTACCTATACAGAAAACGGTATTACGAAAACAGCATCTGTAAATGTTGTTGTAACTAATATGACAAAGACATGTCCGGTATGCGGTACAAGCTATGAGCTGGACGAAAATGATATCGACCGGGGTTGTCCGGCGTGTTCTGGTACAATAACCGGAATTACAGTAGAGCCGGATGATATTGCAGTCAAGAAAGGGGATGCTCTTCCGATTACTGTAATGGCTGTTTATCAAAATGGAGCAAGAGCGGTCATTACGGATTGGACAAGTAATTATGATCCTATGAAAATAGGTTTTCAATATGTCACGGTAACCTATGATAATTATAAAGCGTACTTAACGGTAGAAGTAAAGGAAAATGTAATGGTTTGCAGGGTATGTAGCAATACCTATTTATTAAATCCGGATGGATCCGACCCAGGATGCCCTTATTGCCGAGATACCGTTGTTAAAATCATTGCCGAGCCAAATCCGATA
>DOWG01000209.1:4194-5660 GCA_003519685.1 Lachnospiraceae bacterium | reverse complement strand
TATCGTCAAGGGATTAAATTCCTGCACATTGGTGTAAACGGCGCGAGCAAGATTCCGGAAGTTCCCGATACATTTCTATGGAAGCATGGCGAAAGTGAGGTAGTTGTTTCTTATTCAAAGGACTATGGCGGCGTAATCGAAGTTGATTGCATGGATAACAAGCTGGCGTTTATGCATACTCATGATAATAGTGGTCCGGGAACAAAAGAGAAAGTTAATGCCTTTTTGGTAAACATGGCAAATGAATATCCGGACTATGAGCTTGAAATGTCTTCCATGGATCCGTTTGCAAATGAAATTTGGGAAGTACGTGACCAACTGCCAGTTATTACAGAGGAGATTGGTGACACATGGATTCATGGAATGATGTCGGATCCGAAACTCATTCGTGATTATCGGATTTTAACTAATTATATGTTTGATAACAAAATAGAAAATGATGATGCTAATTTCTATGCGATGTTAGTTCCAGAGCATACTTGCGGAATGGATATCAAGCGCTATTTCTGTGACTATAAGAATTATGAAAAGAAAGACTTTCAACGGGCACGTAGTTTAGACCAAATCACCGATCAAGATTTAACCTACGCTTATGGAATTGTTAAAGATGCAACGGTTGGGGAAATGCAATACACCTATAATGAGTGGACGGATCGTTCGTATAAATTTTATGAGTCTTCCTGGAAAGAACAACGAAAGTACATTGATCGTGCAATCGCTTGTTTAGAGCCGGAAGATCAAAATAACATTAAAAAGCTGATGGAAGTTCCATATCATATCTTTGAGAATCAAGGTATGGAATGTGGTTTGGAAGAATTAATTTCGGTAAACGGGTATCAAATTATGTTTGCCAGCGATGGGTCAATTAACCACTTGGAAAAGGATGGAATACTTTACTTTGATGAAAACAACAAACTCGGGGTTCTGAGCTATACCATTGCCGGGCAAAATGACTATGATAACCTACGCTACAATTATTTGCGCGATTTACAAAATAATTGGTGGGCAATTGACTTTCTAAAGCCAGGAATGGAAATTCAAAAACGCATTCAATTGAATGAAAATTTCACACCACATGTTGTGAAATTAGTGAAGGAAAATAATTCAATTATTGTAACTTTAAAGTATAGTCAAAGAGCTGTGGAGGAGTATGGTGCTCCAAGGATTGTAAAAGTTAAATATGAATTTGGAGATAAAGTTAAAATTGCACTTTTATTAAAGGATAAAGATGCAATTCGTTATCCGGAAATTTATTCTTTTGATATTACACCACGTTTGAATTCACCTTACTTAACTAAGATTCGAAAAATTGATACCGTTATTTCACCTTTTGAAGTGGTGGGTCATGGAAATAAGCTGCAACATATGATTGAAGAATTAATTTACGATGGTAGTGATAAGAAAATTAATATTAAACCGATTGATACCCCTCTTTTGGGAATCGGAACAAATAACAATCTAAGTTA
>DOWG01000209.1:862-4110 GCA_003519685.1 Lachnospiraceae bacterium | reverse complement strand
ATAATTCAACCTCACCGTTTTTCGTAATAAAAAATAGTTGTGAGATGCTTGATAAAGCAGGTTTTCAATGCTTATCTTTTGAGAAACCCTGGAAGATACAAACCGGGGGATCCTATTATGTTAAACTATACGATACCTCATTATTTGCTTTTCAAGTAGGAAAGAGTATTAGTGAGGATATGATGCTTCGCATGGCGGCAGCACACACGGATTTTCCGTCTTTTCGAGTGAAACCGAACCCGGAGATGAAGGAGAAAGGATATCTGCGGCTGAATACGGAGCCTTATGGGGGAATGATCCTTTCCAGCTGGTTTGATCGGACCTTATCGCTCTCAGGAAAGGTTTCCTTAAAGAGTGAAAAGCTTTTTGAGCCGAAGGAAGTAATGGTGGATTTTAAGAGGCCGCTTTTGATTATTCCCAATCTGGCAATCCATTTAAACCGGGATGTCAATATGGGGGTTGAAATTAATAAACAGAAGGATGTACTTCCCCTGCTTGGTATGTCGGATGAAGAAGTACCTGATTATTTTACGGATTTATTGGCGGACGAGTTAAATGTTTCTGCAGAAGACATTTTAAATTACGATTTGTTCCTTTATAACCTGGATAAAGCCGGTTTTGCTGGGATGAAGCAGGAGTTTATCTGCTCGCCGAGACTGGATGATTTGTCCTCGGTTTTTGCTCTTATTAAAGGAATAACCAGCGATGTTTATGAAAAAGATATCCATATGGTATGCTTATTCGATAACGAAGAAATTGGCAATTGCACCAAGCAGGGAAGTGAATCCCAGTTTACCACAATGCTCTTGGAAAAATTATTTGACTCTCTTGGAATGACTCGAATTAACCTATATGAAGTAATGCAAAGAAGCACGATACTGTCCGTTGATGTTGCACAAGCGTACCATCCAAATTTTGCATCAAAATATGATCCGACGAATGAAGTCGAGCTAAACAAAGGGTTTGCATTTAAAATCGATACGGCACAGAGATATGCATTTGATACCGGAGCAATCGCTATGATTCAGCAGCTGTGTGATACATATCATATCCCCTATCAGAAATTTGTTAACCGCTCGGACGCAACGGCAGGAAGAACCATGGGTCCGGTGATATCCACCCAATTACCGGCATATACGATAGACATCGGAGTGCCCTTACTGGCCATGCATTCCGCAATGGAGACGATGGGAGCAAAGGATATGGAAAGTATGATTCGACTCATGGAAGTTTACTTTGCTTCCAAACGATAAGGAAAGAGAGGTGCAATTTATGAAGATTATAATGTATGGGACCGGAATTTGCCCGGATTGTGTCATGGCGAAAGAGCAATTGGGTAAAAGCAGTAACATTGAGCTAGATTACAGGGACATTACCAAAACCACTGCGATATTAAGAGAATTCTTATCGTATCGTGACCATGAAGCAATCTTTGATCCTGTGAAAAAGGAAGGAAAAGTAGGCATTCCTTTCTTTATTCTGGAGGACGGAACGAAAACATTTGATATTTATGGTGCGCTCGGTATAGAAAAACCGGAACCGGATTCGACGGCTCGTGCGTGTTCCATCGATGGAAAAGGGAATTGCTGAAAGAAAAGTTTAAGAGACTGTTTTATTCTCCTGCTTTGTCGATCGTCTACTTTTGCAATAGTGGTCGATCGACTCTGCTGCAATTTTCGCAAAGTTAACGGCTTCTACAACCGTTCTGGAGCCGGTAACGACATCACCGGATGCAAATACACCATCCACCGAGGTATGCCCGATATCATCGACGACCAGCAGACCCTTCGGGTCTGTTTCGAAACCTTTGTTATTGGCTACGATGTTATTTCTCGGAGTCTGGCCGACGGCAATAATGATCGAATCACATGCAAAGAAACCTTCCGTCCCTTCCTTTGGTACGGTTCTCACTTTTCCATTCTCATCCACAATCCGATTTGTTTCTATGAATTTAACTCCATTCTCGAATAGTTCCAATGGAGATTTAAACAACTCAAAGTGAACGCCATCTTCTAAAGTCTCCTTAATTTCTGCCTTAGTGGCAGACATATCTTCAAACCCTTTCCGGTACATGATGCATACATCTTGCACCCCATGGGCTTTTGCCGTTCTGGCAGCATCCATTGCCACATTGCCGGCGCCGATGATACATACTTTATTACCAAGCAGGTAGGGGTCTGGTTTTTTGAGATAATCAATGGCAAAGTGAACATTTCCCAGGGTTTCCCCTTTGATATTAAGTGTCTTGGCATTCCATACCCCGGTACCTAAAAAGATGGCCTGATATCCGTCGGAAAATAATTTATCGATGGTGATAACAGGTCCGATTAAGGTATTAAATCTAACCTTAACACCTAGTTCAAGCAACCGAAGATATAGGGTATCAAGAATATCCTTTGGTAAACGAAATTCGGGAATACCATATCTTAAAACACCACCGATTTTATCTTTACTTTCAAAGATCGTTACCTTGTAACCCTTGAAAGCAAGGATAAAGGCAATGGTAATACCCGCAGGGCCGGAGCCGACAATGGCAATCCGATCTTCCAGCATAGTGCTTGGCTTTTTAAACGAGACGTTCCTAAGATAATTCGTAGAAATATATTTTTCTATCTCATAGAATTCAACGGGATCCCCTTTGATTCCTTTTACACAATTTCCGCTGCATTGGTTTTCATGAGCACATACTACAGCACAGATTGCGGATAATGGGTTATTATTAAATAGGATTTCTCCCGCTTTTTCAATTTGGTTCTCTTTGAATAATTGTATAATTTCCGGTATAGGAGTACCTACCGGACAATTTTTTTTTACATCGAGGATTTTTACAAAGCAAACATTTATTAGCTTCTGTTATAAGCTGATTCATACAGAACCTCCCATCATTTATTATATTGATATGAGTACATAGGTCATTTTAAGACTTTGACATGAATTGGACCTTAATAAGAGTAGTTTATCGTTTCCAGATTACTTTATATAGTATAAATCGATCAACGATAATATTCTGTGATTGTTATCACAAAGAAATATAAAGTTTTATTTGGGGGAAATAACCTATGTAACTCCTTCCTATAATGTATTGTCACCAAAAGCAACCGGTATTGATGATTAATTCGTCTGTTGCAATCCTTGCGATTATCGTATATGCTATATCACGTAATCTGCTTACAAAAGAATTTAAGAAGGGAGATTATTACGATGCATGATCATAACTGTGGGATTGATTCTCATAAAGCCTGTATTTC
>DOWG01000209.1:400-781 GCA_003519685.1 Lachnospiraceae bacterium | reverse complement strand
GGAAAGGAACAGTTGGTACGAATCCTTAACCCGGGAGATTTCACCGGTGAGTTGGCTTTATTTCGCGAAGCGGTGCATGAATCTTATGCAGAAGCTATGGCAGATACGGATGTTTGTATGATTACACGTTCCAATCTTCAGGAGTTTTTAATAAAATATCCTACGATATCATTAAAAATCTTATCCGAGTTTTCCAGAAGGCTGGAAACATCTGAAAAACAGACAGCAAGCTTTGCAACAGAGACAGTAGAAAAAAGAATTGCTCTTTTCTTGGCGGAATGCGTTGAGAATGAAAATCAGTCGATGGAATTTACTCTGCCTATGAGTAAAAAAGATCTGGCTTCTTATCTTGGAACGTCGCCGGAAACTATCAGCAGGAAG
>DOWG01000209.1:0-278 GCA_003519685.1 Lachnospiraceae bacterium | reverse complement strand
AGTTAAAGTCTTCATCATAGCTGTAATTGATGCAATAATCGCAATTAACTTTTCCTTTCATTTGCCTACCTCCAAGTATGCTATGGGTACCATAAGTCCATCTTAATGGTATTTTTCATCCCAAGAATGATAGGAATGTCATAAGCTAAGCCATTTTGGGATTTTGACAGGAATAGGACCTTATATATGGATCCTATTCCTGTCCATGGCTTTTCTGTGCTTATGACACTCCTGTTAAGAATATATTATATCGAATATTTCGAGATTATCAACTGCCG
>DOWG01000261.1 GCA_003519685.1 Lachnospiraceae bacterium | reverse complement strand
TAAAAAAAACAGCTATGATATTGAAACTTATGTTTCCTATCATAACTGTTGTTATGTTACTTAATAGCAGCATCTCGGTTCTACGATTCCATTCTGTGAGTACGGGATCAGAAATGTCCTGATTCCGGAGGAATAAGGTGCAATATCATATTGCTGATAATAGAACTCTGCTCCCTCCTTTGTTAAGTAAAAATTATTCGGCTTAAAATAATCGCTTACCAGATGCGCATAGTCATCAAAATAAATATCTTCTCCGGAAGCAATCTGCCCTGCGATCTGCTGCTTTACCCTATCGGTAATATATGCACTATAATCCTGTGGCAGAAGGAACAGATCCTTCAATTGCAACTTTCTGCTTTGCTGCAGATTCCATGTATCGGAAGTACGAATCGTCGCTCCATGGGCTCCCCCGGTATATTCATACTGATCAAAATATAAGCTTAGCATGCAATTTTGATTATAGGTTATTTTGTAGTCTACATAAGCTTCGTATTCCCGAATCGGAAAATTGTTTGCTATCGAATATTCATATTCCACCATCGCCTGTTGATATAAATTATTCACTACAGACTTTTCATACATATTGGCTTTTGTCCGATAGAGAAGGCTTAATTTATCCGCTAATATCGGAAAGCTATCCGATTGAAATTCCGGGTATTTTATCGTATAGGACATTACTTTAGAACCTTTATAATATAAATCCTGCTGTAATATTTGCTCATTTACTGAAAATGAATATCCCTCCATGTTATTATCACCCTTTTGAAATTATCTCTAAGGCAATATATGTTTGGTTACTTTTTCTTATTCCTGATATTACCTTGCCGGTTTGAATTCCCGCTGTATCCTTTTTTATCTTACCGGGCAAACTCCAGTATCACAATCATTATCAATAATTTCCCACTCTTTGGCATCATCAAATTGAGCCAGCAGCTCCAAATCGATCGGCTTTATATTCTTCCTGCGCTCCTCATAATCTTCCTTTGTCGTGGTTTCAAAAGGAAGCAAGGGGTAGGTTTCTTCCATTAGAGGCAGAAATGTGATACCGACAATCTTATCAAAGTTCTCATATACCCAATGGGCAACCTCCTCCCATTCCTTATCCCGTACATGAACCGTGATGGACGTATTATGATCACTCCAATTTTCCATGGATAATTTGTATAGCTCTAATTGCTCTATCGCACCCACATCGTATTTTGTCTTTCCGCCCGGAGCTTTTACCGGGAATTCGATGACCTTGATCGTACAATTCTCATCCGTCTGCCCGTTTTCGTTATAGATTGGATAACTGCCCTGCTGCTCGATCATTTTATAGAGGGGATCCGTTACAGATATACGAATTCTTCTTATATAATAATGCGAATGCGCATAATGAATTCCAGGGCTTACACAGGGAAGATTCGACAAACTGCCCTCCGGCTTAATCGTTGTCATTAACTTCGGTGCTTGAATGCCAAGCTCTCTGCAATAGCGCTCGCCTTCCAGATGCACTACTTCCCTCATTTCCTTGAGCAATACGCCCAGTTTTTCATAAGTCATACCGGTTTTATTGACCATGTCCATCATACCGGTCAACGATACGCCCACGATACGGTCCTCCTGCATCACTTTGTTCCAAGCCGGAAGTTCTACCTCTACTAATGTCATGCGAATCGCATTACGGATCGATAATCTCAGAATGTCGGCCAAGCGTTCCTTATTCAGCGTGTTTCCTTCCACAAAAGCCATCATATTATTCGTCGTTAAGTTACAGCATTGCTTTGACTGCAGCAGGATCTCACCACAGGGATTGCACCCCTGGAAGGTTTCTTTTCTGCGGGTAGCCTCCACCGCATTAATAAAGCCGGGCTCCCCGTTTATTTTGATCGAATTAATAATTTCTTTAATACGTTCCAGNNCCGTCAACAACCTTGTAAATATTTCTCTTCGCATTGATTACTTCCTCATCATCCTCATCACAGATCACCATCATAGCGCTGCGTCTTACCCCGCCGGAAACTACATTTTCGCTGATAATCGTAGCCACATCCAGAATATCCAGAGATTTTAGCTTTCCGTCCTCCCTGCGTAAGAATACCTTGTTAATCTTTTCAAACATCCGCTGAATTGATTTATGACCGGACGCTCTTCCGCCAAACCGTTTCAGCCGCTCTCCCTCCGGNNTTTGAAGAGCTTCACACCAGCCCTCCTTACTATCTCCGACTTTTAAGGTAATAATGGACGAATCCTCTGAATCAACGATTTGCTTGGTATGCTCCATTTCTTCCTTTGATGTAATGGACCGTACATAGCCATCATAGACCGATTCCATCTCCAGGCGGCGGACCGGCGCCAGCTTTTTTACTTTCCTCCGGTCAATCCGAATACCCACACCGCTTCCTACCATTAGCAAATAAAAAACATCCACCAGATCCTGCAGACTTTCAATATTCGTAAACGCACAATTATAATTGGACAGAGGATACTGTTTTACTACTTCGGTCCCGCCCATATATAGAGTTCTTCCCGANNGATTAAAATGCCCTTTTTTTTCTTAAACGCTATCTCTAACCCAATATTGTACTCGGTTGTACGAAGTACCGTCTCAAACCAGGTTTCTCTTCTTTTCTTATCCTCTCTATATCTGGAATAGGTTCTAAGATATACAAACTCTCCTATGGGACTCAGCGGTGTTTTTCTATTTTCATATTTTTGTAAAAACTCTTTCGTTAATAATTGATCCATTCCAATCCTCCGTATTTAACCTTTTATCATAAACCGGCTTTTGACACCTATAACAACATCTGTTTTTACTACATGTTGTATATAGTATTATATCCAGATACAATATATATGTCAAATTAAAACGTAAGGATTTTTTTAAATGA
>DOWG01000003.1:5641-8251 GCA_003519685.1 Lachnospiraceae bacterium | reverse complement strand
TCCGGTGTAATTTTAATTGGTGCGGCATCCTTGATAAGAAGCTCCTGCTCTATTTCATTATTCGAATCGTTAACATAGCTCACATCCGATATTCTGGCGTAATTGAATCGGTATAAATCGGTAACAAAAATAATTTTATTACAGTGGGCAATCTCCTTATCCTTCTTATGAAACCCACAGCAAATCAGAATATCATCATATTCTTCTTTCATTCCCCGGTTCATTTCCTGTGTGGTAAAATCCACTTGCCGGTAAGTAATGATTTCCCTGCGGCAATCCATCCCCTTGGGCAGCGGTATAGAATACTGAACCGACAGGCTTTCCGAATGGTCAATCACAAGGACCTTCTTCCCTAGTTTTGAAAGGAGACGCGACAGATAAAGGATATTATCAAAATTATCAATCCCAATATAAGCAACAATATTACTCGCCAAATTCAACATCACCATCCTTTGCCAGTTCTTCCTGGGAATAATACAGATAATCCGGAGTATCCACAGGTTCNNTCCGGAGAGGATTCCGGCGGATCATGAGCAACTTCCATAGAAGCATCTTCGTTCGCATGGATATTTTCATTCGCATGGATATCTTCGTTCGCATGGATATTTTCTTCCTGCCGGTTAAGCGCGGACAAATCTGTCAGCGGAGCATCCGGTGGAATCGGCTTATTCGGATGGATATCCCAGTTGATCTCAGAAACATCCAATTCCATGCTTTCTGCCAGACGATTCTCCAGAGCCTTTCGAATCTCCTTATTCAGCTCCTGGGAGCAACGTTCGACAATATTCGGGTCACTCTCCAGCAGGGATAGAATAGAGAGGCTTGGAACATAATTTACAACGGAGGCCTCCTGAATGCTCGGCTCTATGTATTTGGTTATTGTAAGCTCTGCCCCGGAGTATAGAACAGCATCCACAATGGCGGCCGACATCCTTAACAATTCTTCCTCATCCAGCCAAAAGTAACATACCGCTGTCTCCGGGCTGATTCCCCGGATGATTTTTTTGGATAGTACCACGTAGCTTTCCCCGTTCGGATAGGAGATTCGAACATCGACCGTATCATTGCTGCTTATGTTGGAGCTAATGTTTATAACATTGAACTCCAGCTCCCTTAGCTCGGAAGATACCTGATTTTTCGTCAGCATACTGTGAATGATCTGGGTCCCTGCCGAAATATCAACCAAAGCAGTTTCTCCTCCTTCCAATACCTTTTGATAGGTTTCTTCCGGTTGTGACGTGTAAACAAGCTTTTCCTCAATATCCTCCTTCGTTATATAATCCCCGGCCTTAATATCAGCAATTGCCACATACACTCTATGCCGGTTCCTTTCCATCTCCTGGTAAGCCTTTTTTAGCTGCGCCTCATACTCTTCCTTTATCTGGCTGGTTATCAGCAAAGAAGTAAATACCGCAGCTCCTCCGATTACAACAATACAGATGAGCGCAACGATCAGATATTGCTTCGTTGATCTCTTTAATTTCTTACGAATTCTCATAGTGCACCTCTTACTTTTATTTTAATTGCCAGGAAGCAAAGAATTATGATGACCGCTAATATCAGAAAATAGATGTTTTTTATCCTGACCTTATATTGATTGGATAAGAAAGATCTGCCTCTCTTTCTTATTTTTAATCTTAAGCATTCTTTCTTACCGGCCATGTACAATAAACTACGATAAAGCAACACGCCAAGAATCAGTAGCAGTGCAATTCGCAGGATTGTCATTTGCCACATTGACTTAATTCCTCACTTTTCCTCCTTTGAAGACGTTCCGTTTCTTTAATCATCTCATACGCAGCTCTTTTCACTGCCTGAATAAAGAAATTATTAGGACTTTCCTTCGTACAATGGTAGTTCCTGAAAATAAAATCAATAACACTTCCGTAATGTATTGCATTATTAAATATTTCATTATATGGAATTGGATAGATATGTTCCGGAGAGACCGGATACTTTCTGGAAATCTTCTTGATACTATAGATAGAATGACTGGAATATTGGCTTATTAGAATCATTGCTTTCGGTAATAGGGAGGAATAATTAAGAAAAAAGTCATCGAGAATGGCAGGATCCTGACAAAGATTAACAACGATCAGATCGGCCTCTGCAAGAACCGTCTTAGAACTTAGAATATTACTGCAAGCGGTATCAATCAGACTGATCTCCGCCGAATGATCCATGAGCTGAAAGAATGGATGGATGCAGTGATTGAATTCGTAATCAAACAGCTCACTGTGAATTACCTGGCCCTGCGGGATATAATAGAGATGCTGATAGATAATTTCCCGGATGTAATGCCCCAGGATATTGCAGTCATATTGGCCCCGGTAGATTTTTCGTATCAGGCCTTCACTTCCGCCCCCTTCATAATAATTTGTGCCTACCTCACGAACGATGTCGGCTCTGGGCTTTCCCAGATAGACGCTTCCCAAATTATTGGGACCAAGATGATTCTCAAAGGTTATAAGCCTATATGGAAATCGAATTACACTAGCTACGCTAATGGCAGCCAAATTGGATGTAACACCACAATGCCTGGTATTACCCCAGAATGCTATTTTCACCTATTGTACCCCCTTATAAACTTGATCTTTTTGTGGAAATAAA
>DOWG01000003.1:0-5622 GCA_003519685.1 Lachnospiraceae bacterium | reverse complement strand
AATTTGTAAACATTTGATTGAATATAATATTATATGATCTTTTTTGGTGATATTTGTATAAAGTCAACAATATCTTAAAATAACAAAAATTCCCGGTAAGAAACTTGTTAATTTTGTTATGTTTCCTGCCGGGNNAATAACTTGTCCCGCAAATCATCCGGAATTATCATCCGGCTTGCCTTCGTTTTTTTAAATCATTTTTTCGATCTCATACCGGGAATTCAGAATCAACCATAAGCAATGGAAAAAATCCATGATATTCCATATCGTAATAGTACTTAGTCCGCATTGATCTGCCAATCGCATATAGGCATCCATACCCCTTGCGTCCTTAAACCGTATAAAAAACTCCCTGCCAAATTCCGCATAGCTAAAAAAAGCTGTTTCTGTCATTATATCAAACTGAATTGGAATGGCAAAGCTTCTTGCTAATTGTACCGCTGCCGTATTAGAAATCGCATTTCCTCTCGTGATACACTCCTTGTAAGGAAGCTCCCACAGATAGCTTACGGTTGATATGCCTAACTGCATTTTTTCCGGCGGTATCAGATTTAGCACATTTCGTACCTGTTCCTTCACCATATGGATATCAATTGCACCTACCGGAAATCTGACCGCCATCCCCATTTCATAAGTCAAAAGGATGCTGCTATCAACAATTGTACTTATGTTAAAGGATTTCTGCGTAGAATACATGATCCCGGATATTAATTCAAATGCATTCGTATCTAATATAAAAAAGACAAGCAATCCTTTTTTCTTTAACCGAAGCGCAAGTTTATTAATAAAATTCATATACAATTGCCTGTATTCCGGATAAATATAGCGGGAATTAAAGCTCAATCCCATATATCCTTTTGATTCTATCCTCCGAAGAATCTTTTCAATAAATTGATTCTGTATCTCTTCATCGGTAAGAAGACGATGGCCAAAATTATTTTCATCGCTACTTACCATGTCTTCAAAATCTAACAGCATGATGGGTACCACCCCATATTCCTTCGCTATTTGAATAATGGCAGTATCATTAATATCCGTTAATTCTCCTTCCTGCGTAATGGTATATCTATAAATCGTTAAATACGTCAGAAAAGGCAATGTTTTCCGGAGTATATTTAAGTTAATAAATGGGTAGGCGAAGCCATTCACTGCTATTGGACCGGTTTTTTCATTCATATAACGAATAATAATCGTATCACCGGGATTCAAATCTTCCTGGCCGGATAGATACGTGTTGTTTCTAAGCAAATCCATTACCGTCACATCAAAAGCATCCGCAATGCCTTTCAGGGTGTCCCCTTCCATAACCGTATAGACAGCTTCCGGGAAAAGTATTACATAGGTATCGCCCACGGCCAGCTGCCCCGGGGTGTCGATTCCGTTCTCCCGAATTAACCATTCCTCTGATATTCCATAGAAATTCGCAATGGAACTGACTGTCTCGCCCGGCTGTACTACATGTATTATCATAAATATCCTCTTAATAAGTCTTCATTTCAATATATGCAGTAAGGATACATAACTACATTGTTTTGATGTTGTTTTGATGTTGTTCCCGATATACTTTTTTAGGTTTCATGAATTTATCCGCATCGCCTCCGCTATCCGGATGATATCGTTGCACAATTCACGAAAACAGCCTCGGACTAACTATCTGGTTACCCGCTTTAAAAATTCCTTCGTTCTTTCCTGCTTCGGATTGTTAAAGATTTCTTCCGGTGTCCCTTCCTCTGCGATAACCCCCTGGTCCATAAAGACAACCCGGTCCGCTACCTCCCTGGCAAACTGCATCTCATGGGTCACCACCAGCATGGTAAGGCCGCTTTCCGCCAGTTTCTTCATGACGGTAAGCACTTCCCCGACCATCTCCGGATCCAGCGCAGAAGTCGGCTCGTCAAAAAGCATTACATCCGGTTCCATAGAAAGAGCCCTTGCAATCGCCACTCTCTGCTTTTGTCCTCCGGACAGCTGCTTCGGTTTTGCCTGAATATACTGGCTCATTCCAACCACATCCAGATACTTCATAGCAACCTCTTCTGCTTCCTTTCTGGAGCGTTTTAATACCTTTATCTGACCAACCACGCAGTTGCTTAATACATCATGATTATTAAACAGATTAAACTGCTGAAATACCATTCCGAGCTTGGTCCGATAAGCATAGATATCATGTCTGCCCTCTAAAATATTCTGACCGCGATAGATGATTTTACCGCCGCTTGGCTTCTCCAGAAGATTAATGCAGCGCAGCAGTGTGGATTTTCCGGATCCGGAGGAACCTATAATGCAGACAACTTCCCCTTTATTTACAGAAAAATCAATATCCTTAAGTATTTCATTTGTCCCAAAGGATTTCTTTAAATGCTGAATATCAATTACTTTTTCCATTTTAATAACCATTGCCTTTCTTCAAAGCCTGCAAACTTTAGCCGCAGGCACATATTAACGTGTGAAAAATCTTGACTATTCACATGAACCTTCTCTGCCCGGCAAATGGGCAATCACTTTCTAGTTAATATCAACCGGCATGCTGCTTACGTCTTAGGGCACTCTCCGGTTTTTGAACCTGCATTTGGTTTCCTGGAATGACATTAAAATTATCCGGTCCGTCCAGTCTTCTTTCCAAAAGACGTAAGATACGAGTCACCGTAAGTGTCATAATTAAATAAATGATACTGGTAACAAAATAGGTTTCAAAATACCGGAAGTTATTGCCTGCGATGGATTTTGACTGGAAGAACAGCTCTGTCACCGCAATAACATTTAATACCGAAGTATCCTTGATATTAATTACGAATTCATTGCCAATGGCAGGCAGTATATTCCGAATCACCTGAGGCAATATTACATTCCACATCGTCTTAATATGGTTCATACCGATGGCATGTGCTGCCTCAAACTGTCCCTGGTCAATGGAAATAATCCCGCCGCGGACGATTTCTGCAATGTATGCGCCGGTGTTGATGGATACAATAAAAATAGCAGCGAAATTCCGGTTCATATCGATTCCCATAAACAGCAGAGCACCATAATAAATAACCGTTGCCTGAACGATCATAGGCGTTCCGCGGAAGAACTCCACATAGATTGTTAAAATCACATTAACAATTTTCAGAATTACTCTGCCAAATCCATGATTCGGCTTCGGTATCGTACGGATGGTTCCGATAAGCAAACCGATGATCGAACCGATGATGGTACCGATGATCGAGATATAGAGCGTCATACCGGCTCCCCGCAGAAACATCGGCCAATAGGTGGTAATGATTCTCGTTAACCACTTCCAAGACATAATTAGCACCAAACCTTTCTATCATAATTATGAGGCTGTCCAAATGATGTATTTTGGCTTTGGAACAGCCTCATAAATCAACATTTTCAATTGATTATTTCGCCACCGCCGATGGCTGATTTGCTATCGCCGTATCCATGATTTCCTGGCGCTCTTCTTCCGAAATTCCTGCCAGAATTTCATTAATTTTATCCGTAAGCTCACTTTCCTTCTGAACACCAACCGCAATCGCAGTATCCTCCTCCGAGGTTTCAAAACCATCGGTAAACTCTACCATTGCAAAGTTTTCATTTGCAGAAGATGCACTGACTCCTTCCGGACGTTCCGAAACATAACCGTCAATCGCTCCCGATTCCAAAGCAACACGCATGGTGGGGAAATTATCTAATGCGGTTTCCTTAATTACTCCGTCAATCTGGTCAATGACAGAATAATGAAATGTATTTAGCTGCGCGGTAATCTTTGCTCCGGAAAAATCCTGAATCGAAGTAGCATTCTCATAGGGTCCGCCTTTTTTAACAACCATTACCAAATCCGATTTGTAGTAGATGTCGGTAAAATCGATGGTTTCCTTACGCTTCTCTGTTGGGGACATACCGGCAATAATGGCATCGATCTTCCCGGACAGCAATGCCGGTACCAGGCCATCCCATTCTGTCTTTACAATTACGAGTTCTTTTCCTAAGCCTTCCGCTATTCTCTTGGCGATTTCCACATCATAACCACCGGCAAATTCCGCACTTTCATCTATCGGAACAGCACCATTGTCATTCGTAATCTGTGTCCAGTTAAATGGCGCATAGCCTGCCTCCATACCGACTTTAAATGTATTGTCTCCGGAGGAAGCTCCATTCCCCTCCGTTGTCCCTTGTTTCTCCGGGTATGTATCACCTCCGGGGTTCTCTTCCTTTGTTCCGCAGGCCGTAAAAACCAGAACAAACGATAACATTAAACCTGCCAAAGCTACAAATTTTCTTCTCATAATTCTCCTCATTTCTGCGCGGCTTTTTGTACATTATGAAGTTTGTGGGCGCCGCACTGACACAAACTCTGTGAAACATTTTTTATCGGATCGGACTCGCTCCAATACGACAAAAAACCTGAGGAATCCTCAGGTTGCTAACGTACCCTAAGCCCTCTTTACTCCAATGAGATAGCACAACTCAATAAGCCGGGATGCTTATTGAGACAGTCCTACAGCTCTTAACTGTAGTCCCAGCATATAATACCGAGTATATTATACACTTCGGCGGTATTTCCTTCTCTGCAGCTTCCTAGCTTCTCCGGCTCTTCCACAGACTGTTAAACACCGCAACCTCTACCCCACTTGTAAAGTGAGGCCTTAAATATTTAGTTCATCACTAGTGAATTGGATTAATTCATCTTGTTTTAGCTACTATATTACAACAGGAATATACATCTGTCAATGCAGAAAGTCAAATTAAATTATTTCTCTTTTATTTTATTTCTATCAGTATATACGCCTCTATATCCGCCTGCTTCTCCTTCCCAGTGCTTCCGGTATAATTTCCAATATAGATGTTCTCTGTTACGAAGGTTATTCTCGCCAAATCATTTTCCTGGGTAAAGCTTGCGTCAGGAAGACGCATGATTTCCTTCCCTTCCCCGCTGCTCATAGCACGGCTTAGGATTGCTTCCGTATCAAAAGAAAGGAGTTCCCGGTTCTCTTCTCCAAAAAGGACAATATGATGTCTGCCATCAGAAAGCATTTGATCCAGGATACGATATGCCTTTCCGTCTTTCTCAAAGCTTCCGATCTCTCCGCCCGCTCCCTGAAAATATAGATTCGTATGCAGCATACTATCATAACCGGTAATCGGAATGGGACCCGGCTCACGGTGTAAGTAGATTCCCGAATTCTGATTTGCGGAATCAAATTGAGAAAATCCAAAAGTTTTTTCGAAATCCCCCGTATCCGCATAGGCTTTCAGCCAGTCAATATCCTTGGAATACCCCATGGAATCCAGATATTGAAGGGAGGTTATAATGACCTGCCGGGCTTTTTTTGCAGCAGACGGATTCGGTGTGATCTTCCCCTCCTGCAGCATGTTGCTTCTTAAAAGGGCGTTCTCCAATCTTTTTGTCTGATTATGTTTGCTGACAGAGAAGGCATCCATCGGCGGTACAATCGATATCAGAGCGAGAAACATAAGAATCGGCGCAATTAAACCGTTTTTACGGACCGGTACGATGCAGAATATGCTTCCTGCAATAGTTGCAAATACGCCAAACAGAATCGCATAATATCTGCCATGGGTCATGCCCGTTTCTCCGATTTTTAATATCGACGCTATGGTTTGAAACAGGACAAT
>DOWG01000195.1 GCA_003519685.1 Lachnospiraceae bacterium | reverse complement strand
CATGTTTTTTGTTCATGATATGATTACGACAAATGATATCCGATAAGGAGTATTTGTTTTGTTATTAAACAAATAATTGATTTAGATTATAGCAAAAGAGATTTTTTGTCTACTCAAACTGGGACATATACAGTCGATAATAGTATCCCTTTTTCTCGATCAGCTCCTTATGGGTTCCTTGCTCTACCACATTTCCCTGATCCACTACCAGGATATTATCGGCTCCTTGTATGGTAGACAAGCGATGCGCGATAACAAAGCAGGTTTTCTGTTCCATTAACTTACGCATTGCCTTTTGAATCTTGATCTCTGTTCTGGTATCTACATTGGAGGTAGCCTCATCCAAAATCAGCATTTTTGCATCCAATAGCATTGCCCGCGCAATGGTTACAAGCTGCTTCTGACCTTTGGAAATATTGATACCGTCTTCATTTACAATGGTTTGGTACCCCTGCGGAAGCCTTTTGATAAAAGAATGTATCCCTGCCATCTTTGCTGCGGCAACCACTTCCTCCATCGTGGCATTTTCCTTTCCATAGGCGATGTTATCAAAAATGGTTCCTGCAAAAAGCCAGGTATCCTGAAGCACCATAGCATAGGACTTACGAAGGCTGCTCCTGGTTAAGTCCCTTATTTCCTTTTGGTCCACGAAGATATTCCCCTCCCAGACATCATAAAAGCGCATCAGAAGGTTAATAATTGTTGTTTTACCTGCCCCGGTCTGGCCGACAATTGCCGTAAGGCTGCCTGGGCTTGCTTTAAGAAATAAATTTCGAATAACAACCTTATCCGGCAGATAACCAAAGGATACATTTTCAACCGATACCTCGCCCTTTACCTCCGTCAACTCTTCTGCTTCCGGACTGTCTGCTGCTTCGGGCTGCTCATCAATCAGCTTAAAGACCCGTTCCGCAGCAGCTGCCGCCGATTGTAATTCACTGATGATATTAGCGGTCTCATTGATCGGACCGGAGAACTTCCGGCTGTACTGTACGAAGGAAGAGATATTTCCCAGAGATAAATTGCCGAAAAGATACAGGATGGCTCCAAATACCGTAATCAATGACAGGGATAAATTATTGATAAAGTTAACCGTAGGCCCGGTCATACTGCCATAATATTCCGCTATATAATAAGCATCCACGGTATCCTTATTCACCTTGTCGAAGCGTTCCATAACAGCCTCTTCGGCAGCATAAGCCTTAATCGTCTTCTGCCCGGATACCATTTCCTCTACGAAGCCATTCATTTCTCCTAACTTTGCCGACCGCTTCCGAAAGAGCGGCCTTACCTTTTTCGACATATACCGGGTATATAGAAAAGCCATCGGAATCGTAATGAGCATCACCAATACCAGCTGCGGGGAAATGATCACCATCATAAAAAAAGAACCGACTACCGTAATTACACTGGCACAGACCTGAACCAAATCATTTGACAGGGAAGTATTGACGGTATCAATATCATAGGAAATCCTGCTGATAATATCCCCCGCCTGATTCCGGTCAAAAAAGCTTACCGGAAGATCCGCTAATTTGTGAAAAACATCCTCCCGCATTTTTTTAATTATTTTTTGGCTCAGACGAATCATAATATTCGTTAACAGAAAGGATAGAATGGAAGAAATCGCGTAAAACAGAAGCATCCAGCCGGCATAATAGAATACGGCTTCAAAGTTTACTCTGCCCTTTCCCGGCTCAATTGCATCAATTGCCCGCCCCGATAACATTGGTCCGATTAAGGCCAGAAGGTTACTGGATATCGTTAATACAATTGCCAGCAATAAAAGATATTTATATTGTGTAAGGTAATGCCAAAGGCGGCGATAGACATATTTTCTGTCTTTCGGCTTCTCTGTTTTATCACTCATTCTTCTATTTCCGGTATTCATGTTTGCTGGCATGCTAGCACCTCTTTTCAAATCGATAACTGAAACTTCGCAGTGAATATAAATAGATTTTCCTTTTTGGCGCTATACCAAAAGAAAAATTCATAAAGTATATAGCGTAACTCGTAAAAATTCACCATTATAACAATATAATATCCGTAGTATATAAGTTCAGCGAAAGTTGATTTCATCAAGCAATCGGTATGCAAATCAACTGCAATCGTTCCGTTTATGATAGGTCACGCCATAGTCTGTGACTGATAGATTTCCTGATAAACCTCACTATTTTTCAGAAGCTCTTCATGCGTACCGTACCCCGCCAACTGCCCGTCCTCAATCACAAGAATGTGGTCCAGCTTCCGGACGGAACTAATCCGCTGAGCGATTATGATGGCTGTGGTTCCTTCATAATTCCCATGGATAGCTTTTCGGAGATTTGCATCCGTCTTATAATCCAGAGCACTGGAGGAATCATCCAAAACCAGTATCTCCGGTTTCCCGGCAAGAGCTCTTGTTATGAGCAGCCTCTGCTTCTGCCCGCCGCTTAGATTGCTGCCCTTGATTGCCAACTTAAATCCCAGCCTACCGTCCAATTGATCAAGAAAGGAAGCCGCCTGCGCATGTTTTGCCGCTTCCCACAAGGTCTCATCGGGGATCTCTCTGCCAAGGCGGATATTTTCCGCAACGGTATCTGCAAATAAAACATCATTCTGAAAAACAACGCCGAATTTCCGGCGCAGTTCCTTCTTCGGAAAGCTTCTTACATCCTGTCCGTCGATTCGTATACTTCCTTCCTTCACATCATAGAAACGCATCAAAAGATTAATCAGCGTTGTCTTACCGGAACCGGTCGATCCAATAATCCCAAGACTTTCACCCCTTTTCAGGGAGAAGCTGATATCCGTAATACAGGGTTCTTCGGAATAGGAAAAGCTGACATGATCAAATTCAATATGATTCCGGGTTTCTGCCGCAGCAATTGAAACCTCCCCCAGATCCTCCGGCACCTCCAATACCTCTTCAATACGGACTGCAGAAGCAATTGCCTTAGAACAAACGACAAAGATACGATTAATCGCCATAACGGCATGAAGCATAATTGTAAAATAGGATAGAAAGGCCACAATCTTCCC
>DOWG01000152.1:14893-17459 GCA_003519685.1 Lachnospiraceae bacterium | reverse complement strand
AAGCCTTATTTAAGCATAACACGATTTATTCAGGAGAAGCAGGAATCCTTTGATAATACAGAGGATTTGCAGGTTTTTTAAAGTTATTGAACTTTTGACTGTCCAGTATCATATAATACCGCTGCTAAAAATTCAATGCTAGTTTGATTTATCATAACGGCCTGGTAATCCCACTTCAGAGGCAGAAAGGAGAATCAAAAAATGCATTTTATTCTATATGCCATAATTTTACTAACCTTGACAAAATTAATTCCTCTATGTTATATTTAGTAGCAAAAGCAGATATAATACGACTTAAGATATATAGGAAAGGAAATTAAATATGGCAGACAAAAACCCAATTGTAACGATCAAAATGCAAAATGGCGATACTATTAAGCTAGAATTATATCCGGCAATCGCTCCGAATACGGTTAATAATTTTATTTCACTCGTAAACAAAGGTTTCTATGACGGGTTGACTTTTCATCGTATTATCCGAGGTTTTATGATACAGGGCGGAGATCCCGATGGAAACGGTATGGGTGGTCCGGGATATTCTATCGAGGGTGAATTCACCTATAACAATTTTAAAAATGATTTAAAGCATGAAGCAGGCGTTATTTCCATGGCAAGATCCCAGGATCCAAATTCCGCAGGCTCTCAATTCTTTATTATGCATAAGGATTCACCTCATCTTGATGGCTCCTATGCTGCTTTTGGCAAAGTTACCGAGGGAATGGATGTCGTAAATAAAATAGCAGAAACTAAAACAAACTATTCCGATGCACCATTCGAACCGCAGATTATGGAAAAGGTAACCGTGGAAACCTACGGCGCATCCTATGCGGAACCGGAAAAGTTCTAAAGAAAAAGCTGCTGCAATTATAAATGCAGCAGCTTTTTTAGTATTACCTGGTTTTGAGCCAGGCTTTCTTTATATCCTCTCTCATGTTAATTACGGCTTGTCTGGAGGCATCCGCATAATCCTGCGGGCCGAATTTCTCATAACCCTTCTGCTTATAGGCAGCAATAATTCCCCTGGATGAATTCACGATGACCCCCAACCCATCCTTATTAAAATAATCTGCCAGATCCTCTGCTTTTCCTCCCTGCGCTCCATAGCCGGGTACCAGAAGATAGGTTTTCGGCATGATTTTGCGAAGGGCTTTTCCTACTTCGGGATAGGTTGCGCCAACGACTGCTCCGATATAGCTATAGGAATCTCCCATATGCAGCTCGCCCCACTCCGCTACCTTTTGCCCTACCAATTCATACAGGGGCCGGTCTCCGATCAATTGATTCTGAAACTCTCCGCTGGAAGGATTCGATGTTTTAACTAAGATGAACAGCCCTTTTTTCTCCTGTTTGCAAACATCAATAAATGGCAGAATCCCATCCGAACCGAGGTAGGGATTCACCGTAATAAAGTCTTCGTCAAACCCTCTGTAATCCTCGTCCCCTATTGTTACCTTTCCAAGATGCCCGGTCGCGTAAGCAGCGGATGTGGATCCAATATCTCCGCGTTTTACATCGCCGATCACAACAAGGCCCTTTTCCTTGCAGTAATCGATGGTCTGCTTGTATACCCTCAGTCCTTCCAGACCGAACTGCTCATACATTGCTATCTGCGGCTTAACGGCAGGAATAAGATCATAGACCGCATCAATGATTCCTTTATTAAATTCCCAGATAGCAGAAGCCGCACCATCCAGGTTCTCTCCCTTTTCACGATAAGCCCGCTGTAATATTGGCTCCGGAATAAAGTTCAGCATCGGATCTAATCCGACCACCAACGGTGCCTCTAACTGTTCGATTTTCTTTATTAATGTATTAATCATTCCTGACCTCATTTCCGCGCTGCTTTTTGCGCACACACAACAGTGCCTTATTCCTCTTTCGCTTTGTAGACAATCTTACCGGCTACAAGGGTATATTCAATCTTGCCAATAACCTCTTTTTGGTCAAAAGGCGTGTTTTTACCTTTGGAACAGAACGTATTCTTATTGATCCGGTACTCTTTCTTCGGATCCGCTATCACAAGATCTGCAGTCCAGCCTTCTCCTATACAGCCCCGTGGTATCCCAAGTATTTTTGCCGGATTGACACACATTTTTTCTACCATCTGCCGGAGGGTGATTATTCCCGGTTCTACCAACTCCGTCATGGTCAGGGAAAATGCCGTCTCCAGCCCTACAATACCAAATGGGGCATGAACCATGGATCCGGATTTTTCCTCCTCCCCGTGAGGAGCATGATCGGTAGCGATCACGTCAATGATATCTTTGTGTAAGGCTTCCTTGATTGCCCGGACATCCTCCGGGGACCTTAAAGGAGGATTCATCTTGTAATTGGCATCGTCTGCGGGAATATCTTCATCCGATAGGGTGAAATGATGCGGACAGACTTCACCGGTAACCGGCAGCCCCTGCTCCTTCGCCATTTCAATGAACCTTGCACTATCCGCAGTGGAGCAGTGGCAGATATGAAGCCGTGCGCCGGATGCCTTTGCCAGCAGAATATCCCTTGCCGTAATAATGTCCTCAACCGCATTGCTTATTCCTTCAAGACCAAGCTCCTCCGCTCT
>DOWG01000152.1:12113-14705 GCA_003519685.1 Lachnospiraceae bacterium | reverse complement strand
TCTCCGCAGAATCAATTGCAGGCTTTGTATTCGGCATAGGACAGATCGTAGTAAAGCCACCGGCTGCCGCCGCCAGGGAGCCGGTCCGTATGGTCTCCTTATATTCGAACCCCGGCTCCCGAAGATGGACATGAAGATCAATAAAACCGGGCATAATATACTTTCCGGCCACATCAATCAATACCCGTTCATTGCGCTCTTTTCTTTCCTCCAATATTTCCTCGGGGATACTGCGCTCGATTTTTTTCACCAGGTCCTCCTCAATCAGGATATCATAATATCCTTCCCGATTCGCCGAGGGATCAATAACATAACCATTTTTAATCAGAATAAGCACCGGTTTCTTCCTTTCTATTCTGTATGATAATTAGATTATTGCGTAATACGCTATTTGACTACATACGCTCCGGCGCCTCGATACCGATCAGATCAATACAGGTAAGAAGGATATCCAGAACCAAAGTAATTAACGTAATCCAGGAGGATTGCTGCTTCTCGTCCTCCTCCGCAATAATTTTTGTTTCATGATAGAAGCTGTTAAATGCATCCGCCAAGTCATAGAGGTATTGGCAAATGCGGTTCGGAGCCGTCTCCTTATAAGCGGCGTCCATTACTTCATTAAACTTTGATAACTCCAGCATTAATGCCTGCTCATAATTGGAGGAGGCGGGCAGAATAACCGAATCATCAGGAAGCTTTTTACCCATTTCTTCATACTTAGAAAGGATGGATTTAATCCGAACAATGGTATAAAGGATGTATGGTCCGGTATTTCCTTCAAAGGAAGTAAAACGCTCCACATCAAAGACATAGTCTTTCGACACCTGATTGGAGAGATCTCCGTATTTTAACGCTGCAACACCGACTTTTTCCGCCACATCTTTTGCTTCCTGCTCGTCCATGCTGCGGTTTTCCAGTACTTTACGATACACTTCATCGGTTACGCTCTTAATAAGATTCTCCAGACGCATCACGCCGCCCTCTCTGGTCTTAAAAGGCTTACCGTCCTTCCCGTTCATGGTACCAAAGCCAATAAAGTTAAGCTCGGTATCCTCCTTCACCAGCTTCGTCTTTCTGGCGCAGCGGAATATGGTTTCAAAATAAAGTTCCTGGCGCTTATCCGTAATATAGATCATTCGATCCGGCGCAAATAACTTCATACGCTCCACAATTGTAGCAAGATCCGTTGTATTATAAAGAGTTGCACCATCCGATTTTAAGATCATGCAGGGAGGAATCTCCTTCGTATCGGTCTCTTCCTTCACATCCACAACAAGAGCACCCTCGCTGATTTTTGCATAATTATTATCTTTAAAGTACTGAACCATGTCCGGAATATAGGGCTGTGCATCACTTTCCTTTTTCCACAAATCAAAGGTTACATTCAATCTTTGATATACCTTCTTTAGGTCCGTAATAGAAACCTCAAGAATATGGTTCCAGATCGCACGGTATCCTCTATGTCCATTCTGGAGAAGGTAGGTAATATGCTTTGCCTCTTCCCTGAAATCCGGATTATTCTTAGAATATTCACTGGCAGCAGGATAGATCTCCTCTAATTCCGTAATGGTAAAGGGAGCCTCTGCCGGATATTCCCCTTCGTAGCTATCGTCAAAATATACCAGATCCGGCTTTCTCTGACGCAGCCCGGCAATTACCAGACCCATCTGTGTACCCCAGTCTCCCAGATGCGCATCACCGATTACCTCATTTCCCATAAATCTAAGAATTCTCTTGATGCTCTCGCCAATTATTGCAGAACGCATGTGACCGACATGAAGTGGTTTTGCAATGTTTGGCCCGCCGTAATCGATAATAATGGTTCTTGGATTTGGTTCCTTCTCGCAGCCAAAGTTCTCTTCTTTTCTCATTTGATTAATATAATCTGCCAGGAATTCATCGCTGACGGTAATGTTAATAAAGCCCGGCATGATCGCCGTAATCTCGCTCCATATATTATTTTTCTGAAGAAGCTCCACAACCGGCTGTGCAATCTTCATCGGTGCCATCCGATACTGTTTTGCTGCAGCCAATGCGCCATTGCACTGGTACTGACACAGGTCCGGTCGATTTGATATTGTGACAGTTCCATATTTTTCATCAAAGCCGCTTTGAACAAAGGCTTGTTTCACTTCTTCCGTTATTAATTCAATTATTGTTTTCATTTTGACCTCCAGTTCTCTTCTTAAACTTAAACAATACTTTATCATAGATGGTCTTAATTGTCATTAGCCTAAAAATATTTGTTTTATAATTCACCTCATTTCTTCTCCTTTCTGGCTGCCTTTGTTGGCCCGTTTATGAGACAATACGCATAAACAAGTTTGTGGATCCAGTGCTGACACAAACTTGCCACGAGAATTAACATTCACGTTAAGTCATTTTACGACTTTGATAGAAAAAGACTCTTTTCTTTAAATAGCACTTTCTTGCACTATTCATACATATTTGATATAAATGTCAAATCACCCAAATCACATTTGCAATAAAAATAGAGAGAAAAGCAGAAATATAACCAGATATTCACATTTTTAGTTACTTTTTTAGTTACTGTTCACACCCATCATGAATACCATGTTATGATTTCGACAA
>DOWG01000152.1:6568-12096 GCA_003519685.1 Lachnospiraceae bacterium | reverse complement strand
CGAAATCATATTATAGACTTTATTGGAGTGTGAACAGTAACCTTTTTTAACAAATTTATCATTATTTTAAAAATAATGGCTATTTTTTTTATGAATTATGTTGTATATTAGAAGTATAGGGTTTTATTTAAAGAAAATTGAATTAAGTTGCATTGGGGTTGCAATCTTGATCGACGAAAGGAGAAATGACATGTTCGGGCAGTATTTTGGACGTTATTTATTAGAAAAGAATAGGATTTCTCAAACCGAATTTAATGAAATAATTGCTCATCAAAAATCCAGCCCAGCAAAATTGGGGGTAATTGCTGTAGCAGAGAAGTTATTAACGGCCAAGCAGGCAGATGAAGTAAATGAGCTTCAGAAACAAATGGATCTTCGCTTTGGTGATGTGGCAATCGAAAAGGGTTATCTTCTATCGGAGGAGGTTGCCTATCTGCTTAATATGCAGGGCAATCCGTATAGCAAATTCGTTCAGGCCATTACGGAAAATAATGTACTTACCATAGAGGAGATCGAAAAATATCTGGAGGATTACAAAAAGGAGAATGGTTTTACCGACTACGAAATCGATGCCTTAAAATCCGGTGATATTGATCGAATAATTCCCTTGTTTGTAAAAGCAGATGATCCCTTTCTATGCGATTATATCAGCCTGGCCATCCGTAACCTGGTACGCTTTATTAATAATGAAATTGTACTTCAAAAATCCTATCGAAGCAGTGAATATACCTTTGGTAATCTGGCTTATCAGCATATGGAAGGAGAGCATCAGATTTTCGCAGGTTTCGCCTCCGGGGATGATGAATTATTACATATCGCAGAACCATTTGCAAAAGAAAAATTTGGCAGTATGAATGATGATGCCTTTGACTCCGTTTGCGAATTTATTAATTGCAGTAACGGATTGTTTACTTCCAAGCTTAGTGAGGAAGATATTCATATCGATATGGCTCCGCCGCTTTTTGAACATAACAAAAATATTAAAACGTCCGGAGAATTTCTTATCATTCCAGTGTTAATGGATGGTGCTAAGGTTGAACTTATTGTTGCAGTAAATAGTTTAGTTAAAATCAATTAGGGGGGGAATATCATATGGCAAGGATTCTGATAGTGGATGATTCAAAGACTTCGCGTAAAATTCTTAGAAGCGTATTAGAGGAAGAAGGGCATGAAGTTGTTGGAGAAGCCGTGAATGGTAAAGATGGCATAGAAAAATTCCAGGAGCTCCATCCGGATATCACAACGATGGATATTACCATGCCGGTAATGGACGGTTTGGAAGCATTAAAGCATATCATGGAATATGATAACAGTGCTAAAATCATTATGGTAACCGCTGCGGGCCAAAAGACGAAAATGGTAGATGCAATCAAGTATGGCGCTGCTGAATTTCTTGCAAAACCTTTTGAAGCGGCTCAGATTATTGCGATTTTAAATAAAGTTTTATAGAATAGGAAGAATTCTAAGAAAAAAGCAAACCCAAAAGCTGTCGGTTCGAGGTACAACAGTTTTTTGGGCTTGCTTTTTGTCTCTTTGACTGCCAAATAAGTATCAATGGAAGTATTAATGAACAGGCATAATAATAGCTGCTATAATATAGAGAACTACACCTAACCCACCTGCAAAGCAGATTACAACCCACAGCAGACGAACAATCGTCGGATCCAGGTTGATATATTCTGCAATTCCTCCGCATACTCCACAAAGCATCTTGTTTTTTGAAGACCGGTATAATTTTTTCTGTTCCATATAAATTCTCCCTTCCTATTTTCCTAATTTAATATTACCTTAATACTCCACAAAATCAATAGTAATATCGCCAACATCACATTTAATATCCAACAGATTATCCGAATTATTGTCAATTCTTCTCTTCTTGCCGAATCCGCTCATACTCTCATCACCGATCGTTACATCTCCGACGCTGCTGCTAATTTCATAGGNNTAAAAAGGAGCTGCTGCTCCGCCAACAATTTTGTTAGTTTTGCATCAGCCCCCTATGGTGCTCTTTATTTCTATATAACCGCTTCTCTTTACTGCTTTAGACCACATCATAACCCTGGTCTTCAATTGCCGCTTTGATTTTATCTAAGGTAACCTTATCCTTGTCAAAATCTACGGTTGCCGTCTTAGCCTTCAGATCCACCTTAACATCACTGACCCCGCTTAAAGCACCAACCGCGTTGGTAACCGCATTGACACAATGCTGGCATGACATACCGTTTACATGAATAACTGCATTTTCCATATTAGAAAAGCCTCCTTTTTATTTTTAATGATATGGTTTAAATCTCTTTAATCTTAACGCATTGGTAAGGACCGAAACCGAACTTAAGGACATTGCCGCTGCCGCAAACATCGGACTTAACAGCGGCCCGCCAAAGATGTGGAGAACGCCTGCCGCAATCGGGATACCTGCTGTATTATAGCCAAATGCCCAGAATAAATTCTCTTTGATATTACGTATGGTGCTCCTGCTTAAATGAATGGCAGTCGGTACATCCATCAAATCGCTCCGCATCAGAACGATATCCGCTGATTCCATCGCCACATCCGTACCGGAGCCAATTGCCATACCTACATCTGCTTGTACTAAAGCAGGTGCATCGTTGATGCCATCGCCGACCATACATACTTTTTTGCCTTCGGCCTGCAGCTTCTTAACTTCATTGGATTTATCCCGCGGCAATACTTCTGCAAGAACGCGGGTAATGCCCACCTGCTTTGCAATCGCTTCTGCTGTCCTGCGGTTATCCCCGGTAATCATGACAACCTCAATCCCCATTTCCTGAAGTTTTTGAATTGCTTTTGCACTGCTTTGCTTCACCACATCAGCAACCGCAATGATTCCTGCAATCTGATTATCCACAGCAACATACATCGGTGTTTTTCCTTCCCCGGCTAACTGGTCCGATTTTATACTAAGCTCATTCAGGGCAATCTCTCTATCCTCCATCAGTTTTCTATTACCGATGAATACTTCCTTTGCTTCCATCACAACCTTAATTCCGTGACCGGGGATCGCTTCAAATTGATCGACCTTTAAGAATTCCAGATTTTCCTTTTCGGCGCGTTTCACGATTGCCTCACCAAGCGGATGCTCCGAACCTTTCTCGCCGGAGGCTGCCAATTGCAATAATTTATTCCGGTCTGCGCCGGAAGCGGGGATAATATCCGTCACCTCCGGACTTCCTTCGGTAATCGTTCCTGTCTTATCAAATACAATCGTGGTAATCTTATGGGTCAGTTCCAAAGCCTCTCCGCCTTTAAATAAGATACCGTTCTCTGCACCTTTACCGGTTCCGACCATGATTGCGGTCGGGGTAGCGAGTCCCAGCGCACAGGGGCAGGCAATAACCAGCACAGAGATAAAGATGGTCAGGGAGAAGGCAAGCGACTGGCCGGAAATCATCCAGGCTGCAAATGCTACGATTGCAATAATAACTACAATTGGGACAAAGTAGCCGGATACAATATCCGCGATCTGCGCAATCGGAGCTTTGGAGCCTTGCGCGTCCTCCACTAATTTGATGATCTGTGCCAATGCGGTATCTTTTCCTACCTTTGCTGCCTTAAATCGAATCATACCGTTCTTATTGATACTTGCCGCATAGACCGGGTCACCGGCTTTCTTATCCACCGGCATGCTTTCTCCGGTAAGCATTGCCTCATCGATCGCTGTGGTTCCCTCAAGAACTACACCGTCCACAGGAATTTTATCGCCGGGTTTTACTACTATAACATCTCCGATTTCTACCTCTTCAATAGGAACCTCCATTTCCTTCCCCTCCTGAATAACAATCGCTGTCTTCGGAGCAAGACCCATCAGCTTCTTAATTGATTCGGAGGTCTTTCCCTTCGATACCGCTTCTAAGGATTTACCAAGAAGGATCAAGGTGATAATAACTCCTGCGGATTCATAGTACAGCCCCATAACGGCATGGGGATTGCCGCCTGCAATTTCAAAGGTATTATAAATGCTATATATCATAGCTGCCGAAGTACCGATTGCTACTAAAGAATCCATATTGGGACTTCTCTGCAGCAAGGCACGAAATCCGACCGTATAGAAACGGTAACCGGCTATGATAATCGGAGTAACCAAGGTCAGCTGCAGAATCGCATATCGAAGCGGATGAATCATCGGTGCAAAGAATTCCGGTATCGGAAACGGCCACCAGGATACCATCGGCGCCATGGCAAAATAGAGCAGGGGAACTGCAAATACCAGGGAAACAATAAATTTTGTCCATAAGGTCCTGATTTCTTTCTGTTTGCGGAGCTTATCCTGATCGATCGCCCCTTCCTGCCGGGTATCGAGTGCTTTGTATCCCAGCTTTTCGATGCTCTGCTTCACCCCTGAGAGACGGACAACCTGAGGATCATACACAACGGTCGCCTTCTCGGTTGCTAAATTAACGGAGGCTTTATCTACGCCATCCAATTTATTTAATGTCTTCTCAATCCTTTGTGCACAAGCCGCACAAGTCATCCCGCCGATCGGAATGATAACTGAATTCGTCTTCTTATCCTCTATAATCCCATATCCCAGCTTCTCAACCACTTCTTGAATGATAGGCTTAGAAACTTTACTTTCCTCATATTCGACCGATAACTTCTCCGTAGCAAAATTAACATTGGCTTCGGTAACTCCATCTAACTTTCCCACAGATTTTTGAATTCTTTGCGCACAGGCTGCACAAGTCATTCCGGTTATCTTAATCGTTTCTTTATTCATAAAAATAACCATATCCTTTCTTAGTTCCTGCAAACTTTGTGCCGCAGGCTCAAATTTGCCCTTCTACGCTTTAAAAGGTCTAATCGATCATTACTGTTCACACCCTGAACAAAGTCTATCATATAATAANNTTCTTTTTGTTCATGATATGATTTCGACAAATGATATCCGATAAGGAGTATTTGCATTTGTCGAAATCATAGCATGGTATACATGGTGGGTGTGAATAGTAACAATCGATCACTTTAGCATTTTCCGAATCGTAGCCAGCAGCTCATCAACGACCTCATCTTCCCCTGCATGTATCCTTTTAACAAGGCATCCCTTGATATGATTTTCAAGAACCAATTTACTGATCGAGCTTAACGCAGACTGTGCCGCAGATATTTGATTCAGCACATCATCACAATATACATCCTTTTCAACCATGCCCTTAATACCGCGGATCTGACCCTCTACCCGGTTTAATCTTGTAAGAAGGTTCCCCTTTAATTTTGCCTCGCGGACGGTTTTCCTTCGATCACAATCCGGCGTGTGGCAATGCTCCGCCTTACAATGTTCAAAATCTTGAAGAAGATCCTCCTCCATTTGATCCATACCATTATCTATATCCTGATTTGAAGTTTGCTTTTCCGCCATTGTATTACCTCCTAATTGATCCTTATATACCATACCCCCGATGGGTATATCTATTATATGAAATCAAATCTTATTTGTCAATCTTATTTTATCCTTTATTTTAATTTTTATTTTTGATACCTCTTTTATTGTTACTGTTCACACCCTAGGT
>DOWG01000152.1:4766-6529 GCA_003519685.1 Lachnospiraceae bacterium | reverse complement strand
GAACAAAAAACATGTTCATGATCTTGTCACTCCACTAGTCCGTTTTTTATCATAACATGGTATACATAATGGGGTGTGAACAGTAACTAATAAAATTTTCGAGGGCACAAAATTATTTAAACAATTTATACTTTTTATGAATAGTGTGATATAATTTTGTAAGCACAGAAATCCTAACTATTATGATATGGCACCGAATTAAATTTACCGTTCTACGGAACGTTTTGATAAAGGAGATTGATTATGGCTTTCGATGGTATTGTTATTGCAAATATTGTGCACGAATTGCGTCAGACCCTTCTGGGCGGAAGGATTAGTAAGATCGCGCAGCCGGAAAAAGATGAATTGATTTTAACTATAAAAGGGCAGGCAAAGGATCCCTATAAACTGCTGCTGTCCGCAGATGCCAGTCTGCCGCTTGTATATCTGACAGAGAATACTAAGTCAAATCCTCTGACGGCTCCGAATTTCTGCATGCTGCTTCGAAAACATCTGGCAAGTGCACGGATATTAGAAATCTCGCAACCCGGCTTAGAACGAATTATTAACTTTAAGCTGGAGCATCTTGACGAGCTGGGCGACCTGCGTATCAAATTTTTAATTATTGAATTGATGGGCAAGCATAGTAATATCATCTTCTGCGATGAAGATATGAAAATAATTGACAGTATTAAGAGGGTGAATCAATTCGTAAGCTCTGTCCGTGAAGTCCTTCCGGGGCGGGATTATTTTATACCGGAAACCAGGAAGAAATATGACCCATTAACCATCGATTGGGATACCTTCCGGGAAACTGTTTTAGCGAAGCCGATGCCCCTAAGTAAGGCGATCTATACCAGTCTTACCGGTATCAGCCCGCTCATTGCCAATGAGCTGTGCTGCCGTGCCTCTTTAGATGCCTCCCTATCCGCCGCGTCTGTAAGTGATACCGCCGGCCTTCATCTGTTCCGTAACCTGGAACGACTGATGGAGGATGTTAAGGAGGCAAGGTTTACCCCTAACATTGTGACCCTTAACGGTTCCCCGGTTGAATTCTCCAGTGTTGCCCTCTCCTGTTATAAAAGCCACGAGATACAGTCCTATGATTCGATCTCTGCGATGCTGGAGAAATACTATGCTTCCAAAAGCGCCCTTTCCCGTATCCATCAAAAATCCGCTGACCTTCGCAAGATTCTGTCGAATGCGATTGACCGGGAAAGTAAAAAATATGATCTACAGCTAAAGCAGCTGAAGGATACGGAGAAAAGGGACAAATATAAGGTATACGGCGAATTGATCACAGCTTACGGATATGGATTAGAGCCGGGTGCGAAAGAATTAAAAACCATAAATTATTATACCGATAAAGAAATCACCGTCCCCCTCGATCCAACGCTGGCACCGATGGAAAATGCAAAGCGTTATTTTGAAAAGTACAATAAGCTGAAACGGACCTATGAAGCCTTATCAAAGCTGATTCAGGATACCGCCGACGATCTTACCCATCTGGAATCCATCCGTACTGCCCTTGATATTGCTACGGAGGAAGATGATTTAACCGACCTGAAACGGGAACTGATGGAATACGGCTATATCAAAAAGAAATATACCGCTAAGAAGCAGGGGAACCGGAAAGCAAATGCGGGCAAAGCGGCAGGGAAAAGCAAACCTCTCCATTATATTTCTTCCGACGGCTATTCGATCTATGTCGGAAAGAATAATTTTCAAAATGATGCGCTTACCTTTCAGTTTGCCGAAGGCGGAGATTGGTGGTTCCATGCAAA
>DOWG01000152.1:3745-4755 GCA_003519685.1 Lachnospiraceae bacterium | reverse complement strand
AGATTCGGAAAAGGTTGAAATTGATTATACCTTAAAGAAAAATGTGAAGAAACCAAACGGAGGTAAGCCCGGATTCGTCGTTTACTATACCAATTATTCCATGGTCGCTTCTACGGATATTTCCGAAATTGCGCTTGCCAAATAAGCTTAANNCCAAGAAAACAAACGATAGAATTTGAGTGCTTTACAGAAGGGAGATTTCTTATGATTCAGGCAGATTGCCATATGCATTCTAATTTTTCCAGTGACAGCAAAGCTTTTATGGAGGATATGATTGAAGGTTCTATTCGACATGGGATGAAAGAGATATGCTTTACGGATCATATGGATTATGATTATCCGGTCCGCGGAGGGTATGATTTCGTATTTAACATAGAAGAATATATTGCAAAGCTAAATGATATGAAGAGCCGATACCGGAACCGAATTACCATTTTAACCGGGGTTGAGGTGGGATTACAGCCCCATTTAAAAGGCCGGATTGCTGCGCTGACGAAAAATAATTCATTTGATTTTATCATAGGCTCCTCCCATGTCGTTGACCGTCTTGATCCTTATTATCCGGAATACTGGACAGATAAAACGGTGGAGGAAGGAATTCGCCGCTATTATGAAACAATCATTGAAAACTGCAGGGTGATCAGCGATTTCCATGTATATGGGCATATGGATTATATCATTCGATATATACCAAAGCAGTTAGCAGCGAACTTCCACTACTCTTATCGCAATTATCTGGATCTTTTAGAGGAAGCTTTAAAAATCATTATTTCCAACGGAAAGGGAATCGAAGTAAATTCCTCCGGCTACAAATATGGTCTGGGGCGTCCTCATCCGGATGCGGATGTATTAAAACTTTACCGCGAACTTGGAGGTGAGCTTATTACGATCGGTTCCGATGCCCATGCGCCGGAGCACCTCTGCTATGATTTTGAAACCGTATCGGAATTATTACAGAGTTTAGGTTATCGCTACTATGCTGTTTTTCATCAGGGGAAACCGGTATTTCA
>DOWG01000152.1:0-3691 GCA_003519685.1 Lachnospiraceae bacterium | reverse complement strand
ATTTTCTTATGTTTCAATCTTTATATTCTAATCAATGATTCTTATGCTTTATTAATAATCGTTCCGCCGCCGATGATAATGTCATCTTTATAAAATACTACCGCCTGTCCCGGTGTAATCGCTCTCTGCGGTTCTTCAAAGATACATTGTATCTCATCCTCCTCCGTTTTCTTAATGACTGCCCGTGCTCCTTTGTGGCTGTAGCGGATTTTTGCTTCTACGGCCATTTCCCCGTCAAGATCTTCTATTGCCATAAAGTTCAGACGGTTTGCATACAGCCGGTCGGAAAAGACTTCCTTCGCATTGCCTATGACAACTTCATTCGTTTCCGGTATCAGCTCTAAGACAAATACAGGCTGTCCCATTGCTAAGTTCAAGCCTTTCCTCTGTCCGATCGTATAATGGATTAATCCTTTGTGCCTTCCTATAATTTCTCCTGCGGTATTTACAAAATTACCGGGAGTTAAGCCTGCCGGAATACCATCCTTGCCGGAGAACAGCTGGTTATTCTTTATTCCCTCTTCATTTTCCTTCAGATAATTTTCAATAAAGCCGGCATAATCATTATCCGACACGAAGCAAATCTCCTGACTGTCCGGCTTATTTGCTACAGGAAGCATCTGCTCCCTGGCAATTTCGCGGATCTTATCCTTTTCATATTCCCCGACCGGCATCAGGGTATGCGCAAGCTGATGCTGCGTAAGATTATATAAAGCATAGGTCTGATCCTTTGCCTGAGTTACTGATTTTCGTATCGTATATCTGCCATTTGGTAGCCGGATAACCCTTGCATAATGCCCGGTTGCTATAAAGGAAGCACCGATTCCCATGGAACGCTGCAGCAGGGATTCCCATTTTACATACCGGTTGCAGGCAATGCACGGATTCGGAGTTCTGGCCTGCAGATACTCGTTAACGAAATAATCCATAACATTATCCTTAAATTCCTGCTTAAAGTTCATAACGTAGTAAGGGATATCCAGAACTGCTGCCACTCTTCGGGCATCCTCCACGGCACTAAGTCCGCAGCATCCGCCATTTTCCTCCATGGTACAGACATCCTCATCCTGCCAGATCTGCATCGTCACACCAATGACCTCATATCCCTGCTCTTTCAATAGATATGCGGCCACCGATGAGTCCACGCCTCCGGACATTCCTACCACTACCTTTTCCATGCTCATCACCTGTTGTTTCCTTCCTCGATCTTGAGTATCAATATTCCGGTTTTTCCTCTTCCTCACTGATATCATTTTTTGGTTTTGAAAGACCTTCGATTTTGATATTGTGCTTTTCCGCATAATCCCAAAGCGCTGCATGAATGGCTTCTTCCGCCAATAAGGAGCAATGCACTTTAACCGGCGGCAGTCCATCCAGAGCCTCCATAACTGCCTTGTTGGTTACTGAAAGTGCCTCCTGTACCGATTTACCCTTAACCAATTCCGTTGCCATACTGCTTGTGGCTACTGCCGCACCGCATCCAAAGGTTTTAAATTTACAATCACGAATCACTCCATTATCGTCGATATCCAGATACATTCTCATAATATCGCCGCATTTTGCATTTCCAACTGTACCGACACCGCTTGCATTTTCAATCTCTCCCATATTCCGAGGATGGGTAAAATGATCCATAACTTTTTCTGTATACATAACTTTCCTCCAATATTTCAGTAGATTTGTATTATTTTATGATCTTTTCTTTATAAAATCTTCATACAGCGGAGACATTTGACGTAATTTATCAACAATTTCCTTGATCTTATCAACCGTATAATCGATTTCTTCTTCCGTATTCTCTTCGCTTAAGGTAAGTCTTAAGGAGCCATGAGCGATCTCGTGAGGTAATCCGATCGCCAGCAGAACATGGGACGGATCCAGGGAGCCGGAAGTACATGCCGAGCCGCTGGAGGCACAGATATTATTCATATCCAGCATAATCAGCAGAGACTCTCCTTCGATAAACTGAAAGCTGAAATTCACATTGTTTGGCAGCCTTCGGCTTCTGTCCCCATTTACCCTGACATAAGGAATTTCTGCCAATACCCGTTTCATTAATTTATCGCGGAGATAGATTTCTTTCTTTTTCCTGTCCTCCATTGTTGCCATAGCAATTTCAACTGCTTTGCCAAATCCCACGATACCGGGAACATTTTCGGTGCCCGCACGGCGCTGTCTTTCCTGTGCCCCGCCATGAATCAAGGAGTGGAGCTTCGCACCCTTCCTAATATATAGGAAACCGATTCCCTTCGGTCCGTGCAACTTGTGGGCACTGGCACTTAGCATGTCGATGCCCAGCTCATTTACATCGATCGGTAATTGCCCATAAGCCTGTACTGCATCTGTATGAAATAAAATATTATGCTGTTTTGCTATTTCTCCAATTTCCTTAATCGGTTGAATCGTTCCGATCTCATTATTTGCAAACATTACGGATATCAGAATGGTGGTCGGCCGGATTGCTTTTTTTAGCTGATCCAGTTTTATGACTCCATTTTCATCTACATCCACATAGGTTACTTCGCATCCATGCTTTTCAAGATACTCGCAGGTATGAAGAATCGCATGATGCTCAATTTTAGACGTAATGATATGATTCCCTTTGGAAGCATAGGCATCAAAAGTCTCTTTCAGCGCCCAATTATCCGACTCCGTACCGCCGGCTGTAAAATAGATTTCGGAAATATCCGCTCCCAATGACTTTGCAATGATTTCTCTGGCCTCATCAACTGCCTTCCTGTTCTGGGAAGCAAATTCATAAATGCTGGATGGATTGCCAAATTTCTCAGTAAAGTAAGGTAACATTGCCTCTACCACTTCCGGTCTGGTCTTGGTAGTTGCGGCATTATCCAGGTAGATTTTATTTTCCATACGTTGTCATCTCCTAAAATTTTCATGTATTATTTACCACAAGATTGCTTTGTTTTATTATTGTCTGTAGGATCCCCGGCCTGCACCCTTTTACTCTCTTCCACAAGTTCGGAAAGCATAATTCCATCAACAGCGTCATTTATACTATCACTAATACGCTTCCAAACATATTTTGTTACACAAGTATCCGAGTTGCTGCAGGTACTTTCACCGTTAGTGATCTCGGCGCAATCAACCGGGTTTAAGTCTCCTTCCAAAGCTCTTAAGATATCTCCGGTCGAAATCTCATCCGCAGGCTTAGCAAGTATATAGCCGCCTTGTGCGCCGCGAATTCCCTTTACAATTCCGGCTTTCCTCAGCTTTGGAATCAATTGTTCCAGATAGTTCATCGAAATGCCCTGCCTTTCCGCAATTTGACTTAAAGCTACTGCTTCATCGGTATCATGCACTGCAAGGTCAAGCACCGCTCTTAGGCCATATCTTCCTTTGGTAGAAAGTTTCATTCTGCTCTCACCTTACCCTTTCCACCGGTTAACCAGTGAATATTTTGTTTATGACAAGCAAATTAGCTTGCCAGTTCACTTTGTATAGGAATTATCCTGTTATTTAATTCTTATTGTTTTAATTCCTATTAAATCACTCGGCTTTAAATATAGCACCATCGTTTTAAACTGTCAACAAGAATTTTTATTTTTTTGCCTGACTATGATTTTTTTTATGTTACTGTTCACACCCAGGCAAAGTCTATCCTATGATTTCGTCAAAGGCATCCGAATTCGGAGACGCTTTCGCTTAGTTGCATTATGTTTTATAGTACTTT
>DOWG01000307.1:731-3891 GCA_003519685.1 Lachnospiraceae bacterium | reverse complement strand
GCATCTCAAAAACCCGGAAGAACAAGGAGTAAGCACCTATGTGCGAACTTCGCAGTTCTTCCCGTGTGAAGATGTTTTTTCTTCACACTATCCTCCTATACTCGGATGGCGAAATGCCGCAGACGGATTTAAATACCTTGCTAAAATACTTCGGATCCTTAAACCCGACCTGCTCGGCAACCTCCTGAATCTGATATTTTCCGGAAAGAATCATACGCTTCGCGATACTGATCCGGAAATTCCTTAAAAATACAACAAAATTGATATTAATTTTCTGGTTAAACAGCTTACTTAAATATTCCGGAGTTACCCCCACGAGATCGGCAGCCTCCGATAATGTGATGTCCTTGCTGTAATTGTCCCGGATATAATTAATCACCTTCAAAACAATGGAATTATCAACATCCATCTCCGTATCGGTACCGCTAAGGATGGTATTTACAATTTTCTCATAATTTAATATTAGATCATCTTTTGTTTTACTTTCAATCATGTTATTAATAAAATAATGAAAGATCAGCAGAGGCTCCGACTGAGTATCGTACTCCTTCGCCATATTATAAATACCGGAAGAAAATCTTGCCGTATATTCCCTGATCAGCTCCGGCCTGCCCTTACTTTCAATAATCAGTTTTTTAAATTTATCGCTTGTTCTTAATGCTTTCTCATAATTTCCGTTCATAATTTCCTTGCGGATACGGTTTTCCAAATCCTCCGGATAACGGATTTGATCAAATTCCAGTTGTTCCACCATCTGTTGATCCAGAACAACCTCACTGCCATAAACAAAGGTATAAGACAAAAGACTTTTCAGATTTGCAATGGCATTCTCCAGCCCGGCCAATCCCCATATGGTAGCATAGCTGCAATAGCAGCTGCCGATCTCATTCAGGCAAGGTAAAATATGTATAGAGAACATCTTCTTTAAAAACTTATCTTTTTCCGTATCGACGATCATTACCAGAATTCCATATGAAAAAGATAACTGGATCACATGGAAATTCATTACACCCAGGGAGTTTAACTTATCCTTCATACAGTGCGTCATTTCACCCGCTGTTTCCTGATCAAGGCTGTCCGGCTTTACCAAAAATAAAGTGATTTCCGTTCTGTCATTTACCCCCAATTGCTCCGAAAGCTGATGTATAAACTGCTCTTTCCTGTCCGGTTCACAAGTAAGTAAGCTCCAGATCAGCTGTGCCGGATTAATTTTCTCGGATTTTTCTTTTAAAATCTTTGCCTCCGTTTTCCTTAGTACGGATATAAAATTCTCAATATCGACCGGCTTTAATACATAATCCACCACCCCCAGATGGAGTGCCGTTCGGGCATAATCAAAAGACGAATAACCGGTTAGAATCAGCGCATAGTAGGAAATGCCTTCCTGTTCCAACTGCCCAAGCATCGTTAACCCGTCCATTCTGGGCATTTGTATATCTGAAATGATCAAATCCGGTTTCAACTCTTTGATCCGCTTAATTCCTTCCAATCCGTCGGAAGCAATGCCGCATATCTCATAATCCGTAAATTTATTGATCATCTTGATCAAGCCTTCTTTTGTTTTCGGTTCATCTTCTACAATGACAATACGCATAGAACTCCTCCGATCCTCCATAGTTTCCCTACTGTTACTGTTCACACCCGCCATGGATACCATGTTATAATTTCGACAAATGTATCCGNNTCCAAAATACGGAGCCAAAGTACCGACGAATGCAAATACTCCTGATCGGATATCATTTGTCGAAATCATAGGATATACTTTGCCTAGGTGTGAACAGTAACTTCCTGCTTCCACCCGCTCTCATGTACTGGTTCATATTTCGTATGGAATGACAATCGTTGCGGTTGTTCCCTGTTCACCTGAAGCCATATGAAAATAACTATTATCGCCGTAATATAGCTTTAGTCTTGTGATTACATTTCGCACGCCTATGCTTGTTTCAATCCGATCCTTTCTATAATCATAGTTGTTAAATTGCTCCGCCAATTCCTGTGACATTCCCTTCCCGTTATCTTTTACCTGGATCTGAATGTAGGTATCCTCTTGCTTTTGGATTACAATTTCAATCTCGTCCTGTCCCGTACTGCCCGGGAATCCGTGAATAATAGCATTTTCAATTAAGGGCTGAATCAGCAGCTTATGTATTCTATAGCAATTGAGCGCTTCATCGATATGAATGCTATATTGAAAGGAATCGCAAAACCGCTGCTGCTGTAAATAGATATATTTTTTCAAATACTCCAGTTCTTCCTGTATCATTACAGTCTCATTGCATCTTTGAATACTGTATCTTAATATAGCAGCCAGATGAATGAGCATCTTGCTGATCTGAAATTCCTCATGCTCTACGGCGATCCAATTGATCGCATCCAAGGTATTATATAGAAAATGAGGATTGATCTGTGCTTCCAGCGATTTGATTTCTGCATTCTTTTTCCGAACCAGGGCTTCCCTTTCCTGCCGATTGGATTCCTTAATTCTAACCATCATGTCATTAAAATGATGCGCGATCCTTGCAAATTCGTCCTTGCCCTCTAAGGATATCCGGGCATCATAATCTCCCCGATCCGCTTTTCCCATCGCATGTATGATTTTTTTCACGGATTGATCCGTACTGGCTGCAAAAGTCATGGAAATCAAGACACATACCATACCGACCAAAATACCGATCAGAATAATAATCATAGAAATATTTCGAACATCCTTTAAGGCATAGGTCAAATTCTGTACGTTGATCAGAGTAAATGCCCCGCCCTGTATGCTGCTGGTATGCACTTCCAGCCGCTTCGAATTCATAAAATTGTGATTCTGAAAGAAGCTTTTCGTAGCATTTTCCATATTTTTCTCATGCGACTCCTGATATAAATTTTCTCCTACGTAAGTGTCGATCGGAAAAGATATCATATCCCCCTTCTGATTTACCAAAAATGTTACATTCGAATGAAAATCCATACCTGCCGAATATACATTCCGAAGCGCACTTTCATCAATGCATAGAATCACACTTCCGACCGGACCATTCTTATAATTATTAAAATCCGTCAGCTGATGCGCGATATAAAAACAATTTTTACTCCCGTAATCCGCATCCGATATATGAATTGTATTCGAATAAATCGCATGCTTTACCGTTAGGGAATCCTTAAACATAGCATT
>DOWG01000307.1:0-684 GCA_003519685.1 Lachnospiraceae bacterium | reverse complement strand
GATGCTTTGCCGTAAAATAATTTTTAGAATCCCAGACATTGATATACTTTAAATTGTTAATGTAGCTGCTGTCGGTATACATATCCATAATGATCTTATCATAAGCATGAAAAAACTCCTCCACACTATTACTGGATTGCCGGAGGTTCGCCATAATCAATTCCTTTGTCTGCTTCTCAATCGTAGAAGTATTTATCTTATAGGATATAAATTGAATTAAGGAAATCGGAAGAATCGAAATTAACAGCAGCATCATCATTAATTTCGTAAACAGATTCAAGGATAAAAATTTTTTCACTACTTTTTTATGCAGCATACGAACCTATCCTTTATTTGACACTTTGATTTGATTGCTACAGAACCTGACACTGGATTGCTAATTATAATAGATTCCAAATATACCCAATCCCTGTCATTAATATCATACCATTATACAGAATAAATGCAATGTCTAACAGTTTCTGTTTTTCATAATTTTTCATCCAATACCGGTATGTGTTAATATTATCGTCTTTTTAAGATACCTATCTACCATATTCATGACATCCCATTGTCATTTTTCTGACCACCTACAGGAAAAAGCATCTTCCCACTGTTTTGGGCATATTTCAATGTCTGTAGGACAGCCAAGATATAATCTTGATTGCGTTCATCCAATACAACAAAAGAAGCATTTAAAAGTGC
>DOWG01000018.1:1433-2842 GCA_003519685.1 Lachnospiraceae bacterium | reverse complement strand
TTATCCTTTGATTCCCGGTAAAGAACAATCTTTCTTCCGATTACCTGCACCACTTCCGAATGGGTGCGCTCGGATAAGACCTGTGCCACTTCTTTTACATCCGCCATACAATTTTTCAATACATTTATTTTAATAAGCTCTCTTGCTTCTAATGCATCCGAAACTCCCTGGGTTATCTCCGGCGTTAATGTAGCCTTTCCAATCTGATAAACCGGATCCATGACCATAGCAAGGCTTTTTAAATAAGCACGCTGTTTTGGTGTCATAAAGCACTCCTTTCCTGCTGTTTATAAAAGCAGATATAATTAAACATTTATTTGTAATAATCAAAATGCAGCTCGTACATTCTTACGGTGTCACCCTCTTCGATACCGAGAGCCTCAAGTTCTTCCAGTATTCCATTATCTTTCAGGAACTTCTGGAAGAATTCAAATCCTTTTTCCGAATCCAAGTTCGTATAACCCAGCATACGCTCAATTCTCGGCCCTTCTACCGCAAATAAATGCTCCTCTTCCTTCCAGACCGTATAAGGCTCATTGGAGTTCGCCATATCCTCAGCAAAGAATTCTCTTGCAAATACAACCGGGGTCTGGTCCAAATTATCAAGCATACCTTTTACATGGTACAAAAGCTTCTTGACCCCTTTCCCGCTGACCGCCGATATCGGAAATACCGGTATGCCTTGCGGTTCAAAGGTATCCTTAAGCTTTTGAATTACCTGCTGCTCATCCTCTTCATATAATACATCAATTTTATTTGCTGCAATCACCTGAGGCTTTTTCATAATTTCCGGATTGTAAGCGGTAAGCTCCGTATTAATCTTATTAATATCATCGATCGGATCCCTGCCCTCGGTAGAAGCTGCATCGACCAAATGAACGATTACTTTCGTTCTNNTCCAGATCCACAACTCCGAGATTCGGACTAAGGGTGGTAAAATGATAATTTGCAATCTTAGGCTTTGCATTGGTAACCCGGGACAGTAAAGTGGATTTACCGACATTCGGAAAGCCGACCAAGCCAACATCCGCAATGACCTTCAGCTCCAGGATAACATCTAATTCCTGCGCCTTCTGACCGGGCTGCGCATACATTGGTACCTGCATGGTCGGAGTGGCATAATGCTGATTCCCTTTTCCGCCTTTTCCGCCATTTAGGATTACTTCCTGCTTGCCGGGCTCGGACATATCGACAATTACTTTTCCAGATTCCTTTTCTCGAATCACGGTCCCAAGCGGTACTTTTAATATTAAATCTGCTCCATCTTTGCCATGGCAGCGTTTCTTGCCGCCCTCTTCGCCGTCTTGTGCATTATATTTACGTCTATACCGGAAATCAGATAAGGTGTTTAATCCCAAATCCACTTCAAAGATTACATCTCCACCTTTTCCTCCATCACCACCATCCGG
>DOWG01000018.1:0-1298 GCA_003519685.1 Lachnospiraceae bacterium | reverse complement strand
TGAAGCAGATTAGGAACTCAAGAACTTCGTTCTTTCGTTCACGTTGCACTTATCAATGCATACATGAGTATTTTCCCGAGCAAGCTCTGGAAAATACTCCTATATGCATTGACTAATCTGCTTCACGTGGATAGTATAACCGAAAACAATGGTAAATACAACCACACAAAAAAAGCAAAATTAAAACCCCAAATCCAGGATCACTCGAGAATTTGGGGTTATTAACGAATGGCTTTAATTATTTTGATTCTACAGGGTAGACACTAGCTTTCTTCTTGTCTTTTCCCATTCTTTCGAATCTAACGACACCATCTGCTAAAGCAAATAATGTATCATCGCCACCGCGTCCTACGTTTAATCCGGGATGGATCTTCGTACCGCGCTGTCTGTAAAGNNTTGGTAGAACCAACTCCCTTTTTATGAGCGAAAAATTGAAGGTTCATTCTTAACATCTTCTACACCTCCTAAACTCTAAATCAACTATCTTTATAAGGTTACTGTGATTGAACCGAAGCAATCCGAATGTACTTATCCGTATATTCTTCTTCAATCCCTTGTAATCCGAGAACCAGGGAATTCAGTAATAAATTAGCTTGCTTACTGATCGGTGAAACCACATGGAATTCTATAAAACCTTTTTTCTCATCCTGCTCCAAACGGAACTTATCAGAGGTAAAATTCTCAATAGAATTTATTGTATTGATTACCAAGGCGGAAACTGCGGCACATACCACATCACTCCCGTATTCCGAATAATCTGCATGACCGGATAGGGAAAACCCTGTAATCAAGTTGTCTGCATTTTTATAAATGGATACTTTAATCATATCACATTCCCTTATGCATTAATTTTTTCAATTTTAACCTTTGTATAAGGTTGTCTGTGACCATTCTTCTTGTGATATCCAGTTTTTCTCTTGTATCTATAGACAATAACTTTCTTGTTTTTGCCTTCTTCTACAACAGTTGCAGATACATTGGCTTTTTCCACCGTAGGATTTCCTACTACTAACTTACCATTGTTAACTGCAAGTACTTGGTCGAACGTTACCGTTGCTCCTGCCTCTGCACCAAGCTTTTCTACTTTAATGATATCGCCTTCCGCTACCTTGTACTGTTTTCCACCAGTTGCAATAATTGCGTACATATGNNTCATAGAACTTTTACCTCGTTGTGCGGCACACTCAGTTATACTATCATATCGTACATAATCTGTCAATAAATTATTCCAAAAAATTGCGATATGCTGTGATAGTAGTGTGAAAAATAAATTTTTTACCAAGCGAATTAATTCGCTT
>DOWG01000037.1:1718-2529 GCA_003519685.1 Lachnospiraceae bacterium | reverse complement strand
TCCGGCACATAATATGCTTCTCTGGCAATTTCCCTTAACGATCGATTCTTCTGGTCTTTGGCTATGTAGGCTGTAATTACATCTTTCAAATACAAGACCCCGATGATATTGTCACGATTATCTTCAAATAAAGGATACCTGGTATATTTTTCAGACAGCATAAACTGCAATGCTTTCTCAATNNAGCTCAATAATATTGGATATCATCTCCACCTCATCGGCATCAAATACCCCTTGTTCATGCCCCTCATTCACCATGGAAATAAGCTCATCTTCGGTAATATTCTCCTGCATCTTTTCTCCCTTAATCCCTACGATTCTCAGAAGAAAATACATTATCTTTTCCAAAATCCAGGTAATCGGCCGGAATATGATACCGATCAGCTCAATCAGCCAGGCATAGCGATAGGCTATGTTCTGCGCATATTTCCTTGCACATTTCTGTGGCAATATAGCGCCAAACAGAGCGGACAGCATGACCAGCAATATCGTATACAAAATAGAGTAGCAATTCTTTACAATGCCTTTTTTTGCTAAACCGGTGATATAAGGAAGCACCGACTGCATCCACACTGCTCCGATCATTGTATTCGTGGCAAGGAAAGAAAACAGTAAAGCATGCCGATAATAATCCGGTTTGTCAAACAGCTTCGATAACCTTAAAGCCCTTTGCTCTCCTTCCTCCGCTTTCTTTCTTACCGTACTCTCGCTTACGTTATCAAAAGCGGTCTTAGCGACAACTAGAAATGCATTTAACAAAATTAGAAAAATAATGATAAAGGCTCCCGGTCGGGGGTTGCCATCTTCCATA
>DOWG01000037.1:0-1705 GCA_003519685.1 Lachnospiraceae bacterium | reverse complement strand
GGGTTGAAAACTATCTAAAATATGTATCTAAAGATAAACTAATAATAAGTGCCTTATCAATTTTCTTTAATACATCACGATCCAGGTGGCATACTTTCTCTTTTAATCTGGATTTATCGATCGTTCTTACCTGTTCTAATAAGATAACCGAATCTTTTACAACTCCATATTTGTCGGCATCCAGTTCCACATGGGTGGGCAGCTTTGCCTTATTCATTTTTGATGTAATGGCGGCGCATATAACGGTTGGACTATGTTTGTTGCCCGTGTCGTTCTGAATAATTAGAACCGGCCTGACACCACCCTGCTCGGAGCCGACTACGGGTCTTAAATCCGCATAAAAGATATCTCCTCGTTTAATAATCACTTTACTCACACTCCATTGTAGGCTTTACCCTTATTATTGCCAATTTCTTCGTGTGTATTCCATAAAGTGTTATCATGTTGCGAATGAAATATGTTTCCTATTACTTTTGACACCCTGCCATATATTTAATTGTTAATATAGACTCTCGGAATTCTCTTTCCTACGGTACAGACGAGTTCATAGGGGAATGAATGGGACCACTCGGACAACTCCTCGGCTGAAATATACGCATCGCCGTCTCTGCCCAAAAGAGTTACGGTGTCCCCCTGTTTTACCTGATCAATATCGGAAACATCCACCATGAACTGGTCCATGCAGATTCTTCCGATAATCGGTGCCAACTTACCATGGATAATGACTTTGCCGCAATTGGACAGATTTCTTGAATATCCATCTGCATATCCGACCGGTATAGTTGCCACTCTCGTCTTTTTCTTTGTAACATAGGTTGCGCCATAGCTGATTCCAACCCCGGCTTCCACCTCTTTTACAAAGATCACATGCGTTTTTAATTCCATTGCCGGAATTAGTCTAATCTCCTTTTTACTGACCGTATCAGAAGGATATATTCCATAAGTAGCGATACCGCACCGCACCATATCGAGTTCTGCCTCGGTATATTCCAGAATACCGGCACTGTTGGAAATGTGTTTCAGTGGTATATGTATTCCTTCCTCTTCTAACCTATGAACAAAATTTGAATATCGTTCTAATTGCTTTCTTGTACTTGTTCTGTCAATTTCATCCGCCTGTGCGAAATGAGAAAACAATCCTTCGATTTGTATATTCTCCAATTCAGAGATCCGCTTGATCTCCTGAATGCTCTCCTCCTGGTAGCTAAAACCGATCCTGCTCATACCGGTATCCAGCTTGATATGAATTTTGGCTGTCTTCCCCTGCCTTTTTGCTTCCCTAGAAAGCTCCTTTGCCATTTCATATTGGAAAATGGTCTGCGTCACATTATAGGTAATAACCAGTGGGTATTGCTCCTTCGGCGTATAACCGAGAACCAGGATGGGCGTATCAATTCCTGCTTTTCGCAGTTCGACCGCTTCCTCAATAATAGCCACGCCATAAGCATCGGCAAAATGATCCTTGCGGATGGCTTTCGCAATCGGAACCGCTCCATGCCCGTACGCATCCGCTTTGATAATCAGCATCAGCTTGGTATCCTGCTTCAGTTTATTTTTTATTTCCCTAATATTATGACGAATTGCATTTAAATTAACATTTGCCTGAACTCTATAGTACTTATTTCCATTTGCATTCTGTATTTCTTCATTCATAATATGCACTATCTCCCATTTCATGAAGGTTTCCTGATCTATCTATGCATTG
>DOWG01000285.1 GCA_003519685.1 Lachnospiraceae bacterium | reverse complement strand
ATCCGATAAGGAGTATTTGAAGCGAAAGCGTCTCCGAATCGGATACATTTAATGAAATCATAGCATGGTATACATGTCGGGGTGTGAATAGTAACAAAGACTAGTCAATTCGTTTTTAACCATGATAAAAGCAGGAATAAACCGGTATCCCTGCTTTTACCTCTGGTGTCTCATGTTTTTTTAGGGTGTTGCTAGAATTTTGTCTTCGATTATGAGAGAACGCATGCAAGATATACCATTTTAAGGTATGATACTTGGCAAATAGGTGGAAGACGAAATCCTTTTGTTAAAGAATTAAACTGTCCAACGCAATCATCCTCCGAATCTCATGAAAAACTCTGGCATNNTTTTATGATTAGTTATAATAATAAGTGAAGTTCATTGCCGTATCTGAAAATTATTATGCCTCAATCAGAATGAATTATACATATAAAAAGTAAATAAAAACTCATAAAGTATTTCTGAAGTTTCTATATAAATTGTTAAAAGTTTGTCATTGCCTTGCTATTAATAATATAAGATTCAACCAAAGAATATTGCACAAACATGTAGCAATATACAAGATATTGTTGAATGTTAATTACTCTTAGGTTATAATAACCTTTGTGGTCAGATTATTCCAGTTTTCGATAATCATTTATATAAAAAATGGGAATACTCAATATATGATTAATCTGACTATTTTATATTTGTTATAGGAGGTGAGTCAATGGCAAAGGAAGCGGTACAAGCTGTCCGTCAGGCAGAGTTAAATGCGGTGCAAATGGAGAAAGATGCGAAAGAGAAAAGCCAGCACATACTCCTGGAGGCGGAAAATGAAGCAAAAGCATTCATATCTTCTATGACGAAAGAAGCTCTTGCGAAGGCGCAGCAAGAAGTTACCGAAGCAAAAAGCCAAGGAGAGAAGAAGGTGGAAGCTGCAATCAAAAATGCAACGAAAGAAGTTGAAATGCTGACGGAATTGGCGAAAGGAAAGGAAGAAGAAGCAATCAGCCAGGTTCTTTCGATTGTCTTTGAAGGTATATGATTTGTTGATTTGCATATTCCATGATTACAGACACATAACAAACAGAAAGAATGGGCAAGCGAATCATCCGCTTGTCAGGAATAAAAAGCAAAGGAGGTGTAATTATGGCGGTATTGCAGATGCAGAAGATATCGATCTATGCATTAAAGAAGGATCGGAAAAAACTCCTTGAGTTTCTTCAGCGCCGCGGCGTAGTGGAAATTAGTGATCTGCTGCCGGAAGACACCGTTTTTAAAAGAAATGATGTATCCGAAGCAAGGCAGAATTTTGAGAAAAATATTTCGTTTGCAAACGATGCAATTGATATATTAGAGAAATATGTTCCGGATAAGAAACCCTCCTTAATCGCATTTAAAGGGAAAAAAGTGGTTTCCAGCGAGGTGTATGATTCCTTTCGGGAGAAGTATAAGCCTACTCTGAATGCAGTTAAGAGAGTTTTGACCCTGCAGAAAGAAATTGCAGAATCGAAAGCAGAAATAGTAAAGTACCAGACACAGATCGATATATTAAGACCATGGGTTACCTTTGATATTCCCCTGAGCTTTAGCGGAACAAAACAGACGAAGTGCTTTATTGGATCTTTGCCGAATGCATGGACTCTCGAAGCACTGTATGAGAGTTTAGCGGAAGGTACTCCGGTGGAGATTGATATTGTCAGCTCTTCGAAGGAGCAAACCTGCATTTTTGTACTTTGTTCTAATGAAAATGCGGATAAGGTCTATGATATTTTAAGAGAAATGAATTTTACCTATCCGTCTATTTCCATGGATACGGCTCCGAGTGAACAGTTAAATCAGATCAACGATCAGCTGGCAGAATTAAACCGGGTAATTTCGGATGCCGAAGTTGAAATTAAATCGTATGCGGATCATCTGGAGGATTTTCTGTTTTTACAGGATTACGATACGATGCGGTCGGAAAAATATGATGTGATCAGCCGATTGCTTCAATCCGGGCATGTATTCATTCTAACCGGATATATTCCGGAAAAGGATGCGAAGAAGCTGGAGACCGACATCAATGCAAAGTTTGATGCCTGCGTTGAAATTATGGAAGTATCCGAGAAGGATGATGCTCCGGTTTTGCTAAAGAACAATGGATTTGCCAGCCCGATGGAAGGCGTTTTAGCCTCTTTCAGCCCGCCGGGAAAGGGCGAAGTGGATCCTACCATGGTTATGGCTGTGTTTTACTATGTGCTGTTTGGTTTGATGCTGTCGGATGCGGGATATGGTTTCTTAATGGTTGCGGTATGCGGATTCGGTCTGGCGAAATACCGGAGAACCATGGAAGAGGGTATGAAGAAAACACTGCGAATGTATCTGTTCTGCGGCATGTCAACGATTTTCTGGGGCATTATGTTCGGCAGTTATTTTGGAGATATTGTGGATGTCGTTTCTTCCAAGTTCTTTGGAACGACGGTATCGATTCCACCGGTTTGGTTTTTCCCGGTAAAAGAACCGATGCGGATGTTGTCATTTTCCATGCTGCTTGGTATCATTCATTTGTTTGCCGGCCTTGCCATGAAGGCATATCAGCTTTATAAGCAGAAGGACTATAAGGGAATGATTTATGATGTATTCTTCTGGTATGTTCTGTTAACAAGTCTGGTTGTCTTGTTACTTTCCATGGAAATGGTGACCGGTATTCTGGGTATCAGCCTGACCATTCCGTCAGCGGTACTAAGTATTGCGAAATACGCAGCGCTCCTTTCGGC
>DOWG01000054.1:16934-19266 GCA_003519685.1 Lachnospiraceae bacterium | reverse complement strand
TAGGCAGGCTCGCCGGTCTCTTCCATCCGAAGAAGATACTCTTCCGGTAATTGCTCCAGGTGTTTTTCATAGTATCGGAACAGTTCTTCCAGCAGTCGTTCCGCCTGTTCTTCCTGTCCCTTTGCTGTTTTATTCAAATAAACACTGGTAAACATATATTCTCTTAGATTCTGAATCGCCGCCTCGATATCCGGTGACATGATAATATCGTTATGCCCGTCGCTATTGGATACAATGTCATGAACCAGAGTATCCAATCTTTTCCCGAGACTATGTCCCAGAACGTCCGTAAATTCTCTGGGAATATCCTCTTCCCGAATGATTTTACCGCGGATTGCATCATCAATATCATGATTAATATAGGCAATTTTGTCACACAATCTTACAACTTTTCCCTCTAAGGTAGAGGGATTTCCCTCCATCTGGTGATTTTTGATCCCATCCCGTACTTCCTTCGTAAGATTCAGACCTCTGCCCCGGTTCTCTATAAATTCTACAACGCGGATGCTTTGCAGATGATGCTCGAAGCCTTCCGGACAAATACGGTTCAAAGCCCGCTCCCCGGCATGACCAAAGGGGGTATGCCCCAAATCATGCCCCAATGCTATTGCTTCCGTCAAATCCTCGTTCAAGCGCAGTGCCTTTGCAATCGTTCTGGCGATCTGAGCCACCTCTAAGGTATGGGTCAGCCGGGTACGGTAATGATCTCCCTCCGGAGCCAGAAACACCTGGGTCTTATGCTTTAATCTTCGGAAGGATTTGGAGTGAAGAATCCGGTCCCGGTCTCTTTGATAAACCGGCCGAATGTCGCATTGTTCCTCCTCATAATCCCTTCCTTTTGAGCAGTCAGAAAAAGCAGCATAAGGACTTAAAATCTCATGCTCCCTCATCTCCATCCTTTGTCTTAAATTCAAACTTTGTTCCATAGCCAATCCCCTCCTTAATGGTTATATCGGAATCTAATGTGTTCGAATGCATAAGCCAAAGCAAAACGCACTTATACTACTATTATTCTACAAAGACTTCCTATTTCCTTTTTTATTTTTTGAAATTGTTTGTGAAATAAATGTAATTAGTGAAAAGCACCGAAACGTCGGNNACTTGGGAAGGTCTTTTATTTCCGTTCCATCATTGCACTTTCCTTTGAATGGGCAGGAGGAACAGCTGCCGCAGCAGGACTTACCTTCCTTCACATCCTTAACCTTATGATAAATAACATAGCCGGTATACCCTAAGATCAGGGCACCGATAATAATTGCTGCCGCCATATAAATTCCTCCTTATAAAAAGCTACCTATATTGACAAGCGTGCCATAAGTCATTTTAATATTTTGATTGAATAGGAACTTATATATACCCAGTTTTATCAAGCCGCTCAGCCGGCGAGGAAGAGGCTTCCGATCTGGAAGATCAGCACGGACACCAGCCATGCCACAGCCAGCTGGAAGAATATTGTAAATGCCGTCCATTTTACAGACCCCGTTTCCCTTCGAATCACGCCGATGGTTGCGGCACAGGGGATATACAAAAGACAAAATACCATTAAGGAATAGGCATTCAGTGCTCCAAATCCCGCACCGGCCAAAGCCTCTGTAAGGCTTGCCATACCGGCAGCCGTATTAATATTATTCACATGGAACAGTACACTGAAGCTGGAAACTACCACTTCTTTTGCCGCAATACCGGAGATCAGTGCGACTGCCACCTGCCACATGCCAAGTCCCGCAGGAGCAAGAAGCGGTGCAATTGCCTTTCCGATCATTGCTCCGAAGCTTTGCGACATATCCTTCACCATTCCGTTTGGACCAAAGTTAAGGACGAACCAAACCACGACCGAAGCTGCAAAAATTGTTGTTCCGGCTTTGGTCAGATAATCCTCCACCTTTCCCCATACATAGATAAAAATCGTATGCATATTCGGGGCCTTATATTCCGGAAGTTCAATCAGTAGATTGGTGTCGCCCTCCTTTTTCGAATTCTTATTTATTATAAAAGCCACAATAATCGCTACCAGAATACCGATCAAATACATGGAGAAAGCGGCAAGCATTGCATTTTTACCGAAGAACATCTGCGAGAACAGAACATAGATCGGCAATCTGGCACTGCAGGACATAAAAGGTGTTATGAGAATCGTTCTTCTTCTGTCCTCTATATTTTTCAAGGAACGGGAAGCCATAATCGCCGGTACCGTACAGCCAAAGCCCAGCAGCATCGGAATAAATGCCCGGCCGGACAGCCCTACCTTTCCCATGATTCCTTCCATAACATAAGCCACTCTTGCCATGTATCCGCTGTCCTCCAGGAATGCCAGCGCCAAGAAAAGAATAAA
>DOWG01000054.1:15509-16911 GCA_003519685.1 Lachnospiraceae bacterium | reverse complement strand
AAGAGAAGATCTCCAGTCCGCCCTCGAATACGCCCTTGATCATATCGCCGATCTGAAAGGTCAGAAAGAAGATCACTGCCATAATTCCAAGGAAGATGGGTAATCCAAGATACCGATTCGTCAGTATCTTATCCACCTTATCCGTAGATGCTGCTTTGCTGCTTTTATTAGCAAGAACTTCTTCAATGATTTCTTCTATAAAATCGTATTTCTGATTGATGATATCCTCTTCATGGCTTTGCTTAAGGACCTTGGACAAGTCGATCGGATATTTTGCCTGCACCTCTGCATCCATCTCCAAATGCTTGATTGCATACCAGCGCATATGCTCCAATCTGCCGTACTTTGCCCGCAGCATATCACTGATAATATCGATTTTATTTTCAATTAAGTCACTGTAAACCACCGGATACTCCTTATGCCTTTTGTGCCTGTGACCTTCTTCCTGCTTCATATCGCCATGATGGTGTTTTAAATTAGAAGCAATTTCTTCATCTCTGTAATGAGCGACCGTATGCATCAGGATATCCAATCCCGTTTTCTTTCTTGCTGATACCGGAATTACAGGGACTCCCAGCATTTCCGAAAGCCGGTGCAGGTTGATCTTTATTCCCCGCTCTTTCACGATATCCATCATGTTAAGGGCGACAACTACCGGAATGCCTAATTCAATCAGCTGTAAAGTCAGATATAGGTTTCTCTCTAAACCCGATGCATCTACAATATTAATAATGGCATCTACATTCGAATTCAGGATATATTCCCTCGTAAGCTTCTCTTCCATGGTATACGAAGTCAGACTGTAGATACCGGGCAGATCAACCAGACGGAAGCACCGGTCATGATATTTAAATGCTCCTTCTTTTTTTTCTACTGTTACTCCCGGCCAGTTCGCTACTTTCAAATTGGCTCCTGTATATGCATTAAACAATGTGGTCTTACCGCAATTCGGGTTCCCCACAAAGCCTATCTGAAGATCCTCTTTCATTATAATGCCTCCCTCATTCGTATGGCCTCTGCTATTTTTCTTCCCAATGCAAGCCTGCTACCACGAACCATAATGATAACGGAACCGCTTCGATTACGATTCAGCAATTTAATTTTGGTTCCTTTGGTAAGGCCCAATGCTTCCAGTCTCCGCATAGTAACCATATCCAGTTCCAATGTGCCTACGGTAAAGGTCCCTCCTAATCTTGCATCTGCTAATGTCATTTTCGTATATCCCCTTCCCTAACCTGGTCGTATAGATTGTCAAGATCCGTTATTATCGTCTAATTGACAATGATTATCATTCGCTATTTCATTATACTTAGGAATATTATCTTTGTCAATCTTAAATACGGATAATAAAAAAGCAATTATCGCATTACGTTTAGGAAAAGTACTGATAATAACTATGCGG
>DOWG01000054.1:12339-15413 GCA_003519685.1 Lachnospiraceae bacterium | reverse complement strand
CCTGCGTAAGCACTGCAACCAAGGTCAAATGCTTTCGTTACATTTCTTCCTTCGTTCAAGGCTGTTGTCATTATAATCTTAGCCCTTTTTTCTTCCGGAATGCGTCTTTCTTTTTCGATTTCCCTGATTTTTTTTAACGTTTCATAGCCGTCCATTACCGGCATCATAATATCAAGACAGATGAGGTCATATCCCTCCTTGGCATCCAAAGCCATGGTAAAGGCTTCAATACATTCATTGCCATCCACTGTCACATCGCATTCCCCATATTTTAACAAAAACCGCATCATGAACTTTCTGCTTAAAAAATCGTCTTCTGCTATTAATGTTCTCAATGTATCCCCTCCCGAATCGATTTTTTGATATTNNAAGCATGTTCATGATCTTTAGCTCCGATCGCATGCTCACTACGCTTTCATTTTATCATAAGCTATAAATAATCATTTTAGTAGAGGGTATTTCCTATCATTTTAATGCGAAGGCTATGCATTCGGATGATTCAGCCATTTTCTCAGAAAAGTAAACAGCCGGTCCATCTCTTCGTCCGTTCCGATGGAAATACGCAAATAATTGTCAATTCGTGGCATATTAAAATAGCGTACATAGATGTCATTCTCCCGAAGGGCTTCATAGATACGTTTTGCCGGAATCCGTTCGTGGGTTGCAAAGATAAAATTAGCTCCGGAAACTGGGAAGGAAAAGCCGAGCTCCTTCAGCTGTTCCTTCGCTTGCTCTCTGGTTAGGATTACTTTTTGGACAATCGACCGAAAATATTCTTCGTCCCTAACCGCGGCTGCTCCGGTAAGGAGGGAAACCGTATCCATGGTATAGGAATTAAAAGAATATTTCACCTCATTCAAAGCCTGAATCAGTACCGGATTTCCCATTGCGAATCCGATTCGCATACCGGCCATCGATCTTGATTTTGAAAAAGTCTGTACCACCAATAAATTCTCATACCGGTTGATCAATTCCAGACAGGACGTTCCGGCAAAATCGATATACGCTTCGTCAACGATTATAATCGAGGATGAATTATGCCGTAAGATATCTTCGATTACCGATACCTCCTCATAGATCGATGTGGGAGCATTCGGATTCGCTATCACAATTCCCCCATTTTCTCTATAGTAATCTTCCCTTACGATGCAAAAATTCGGATCCAGTGCCGGAGTCTCATATGGGATGGAGAAAAGATTACACCAAACCGGATAGAAGGAATAGGTAATATTCGGGAAAAGAATCGGCTGATCGGAATTAAAAAAGGTCATAAAAGCCATGGCAAGAACATCATCCGAGCCTACTCCGACAAATATCTGCTCCTTATCCAAATGATAGAACCTTGCCAGCTCCTCCACCAGCAGCGTACCGGACGGGTCGGGATACAAACGAAGCCGGCTCGCATCAAACTCCTGCAGCACTTTCTGCACGCCCGGAGCCGGCGGGTAAGGATTCTCATTCGTATTCAACTTCACCACATTCTTGTTACCAGGCTGCTCTCCCGGAACATAGGGGACAACCTTACGTATATTCTTCTCCCATGCTTTCATACTTAATCTATCTATCCTTTCTGTATTCCTCGGCAAGCTTCTTAAATCCCGGCAGCGCCCGTTCAATCATTTTGTAATCTACGCAGTAGGCAATTCTTAAATAGCCGGGGCAGCCAAAGGAGGAACCCGGTACAATCAGAATGTTATGCTTCTTCGCCGCCTGGGAGAATGCCTTGTCATCCTCCTCCAGAGATTTTATAAACAAATAGAAAGCTCCCTGCGGCTTCACGCACTCATAGCCGTAGGATACGAGACTGCTATAGAGAAGCTCCCGGTTACGATTATAGGCCTCGATATCCACCTTCGCATCCAGGCAATGTATTACTGCCCTTTGAATCAGAGAGGGTGCATTGACAAATCCGAGGATTCGCGTTGCAACATTCGCAGCGGAAATAATACTCTCAAAGGCATCCGTTACCTTTGGAATTACCAGATAGCCAATTCTTTCTCCCGGAAGGGATAATGATTTACTCCAGGAATATCCTACGATCGTATTCCTATAATATTTTGTAAGGTAAGGAACCTCCACGCCGTCATAGACCAATTCACGGTAGGGTTCATCTGAGATCAGATAGATTGACGTTCCAAGTTTCTCCTGCTTCCGATTCAAAATATCGGCTAGATCCATTATGGTTTGTTCCGAATAAACTACTCCGGTCGGATTATTCGGGGTATTAATAATGACAGCTTTCGTCTTCTTCGTTATCTTCTGCTCGAATTCCGCGAGGTTTGGCTGAAAGTCTGTGGTATCCGGAGATATGACCACAAGATTACCCTCATAATTTCCCACATAATTGCGGTACTCGCCAAAGAAAGGAGCAAAGACAATTACCTCATCACCGGGATTTAGCAGGGTCTTTAATATGACATTTAAGCCCCCGGCAGCTCCCACCGTCATAATGATATTATCTTTCTGGAACGCAGTACCAAATCTGTGATTAATGCAGTCGGCGACCCTGGCACGGACATCTTCATAACCCGAGTTATTCATATAGCCGTGCACCAGATTCGGGTCTTCCTCCCGAATCACCTTCAGAAGGGCTTCCTTTACTTCATCCGGCGGCAGAACGCTGGGATTACCCAGGCTAAAATCGTATACATTCTCCGCACCAAACTGATCCGCCAGACGTTTTCCCTCTTCAAACATAGCACGAATAGCGGAGCTGTTCTTTACGAATTCCATCATCTTTTCTGAAATCATTCTTATCCTCTTTTCTACGCAGCTTTTCGTATCATGGAGTTTTCTCTTTTCTTATAACCAGCACAAATTATATATTCATATCAAAACCTTAAAATAACTTATGACATCCATATCAAATTATTGTTCTAAAGTATACCATGTTGCTACTTAAATTACAATTATCAAGTCGAATTTCTCTCCCGTTCTCCACTATATACTTAAATGCCAAACTAAATTTCTCCCTGTAGGAAACCGGCAGACAAATTCCTTACGCGCGAGTGCGCATCTTTAGCGGAGCATTTTTTATCGTATAGGGCGTAATTTCCGGTGTGCCCGTCGGGCGC
>DOWG01000054.1:0-12254 GCA_003519685.1 Lachnospiraceae bacterium | reverse complement strand
CTGCTGTTTAAGCACAGATCATAATTCTTCGCATTATCCCAGCTCCGGCCGGTATAGTACTTATAATACTCCGCACGATGCTTATCAATGCCTGCAATCTGTTTCTCGATCTCCTTCTCCGGATTCCCCGTCATGTCCTTCAGAGTCTTGATGCAGGCCGGAAGCGGGGCATGGACAAACACCTTAACCACATTATCGTAATCCTTTAATACAAAGTCCGCACACCTGCCGATAATGATACAGGATTCCGTATTGGCCAGTTCCTTGATGATTTTTGCCTGATAATTAAACAAATTATCATTGGAGACAAAATCATCGCTGTCCGGCGGAATCAGCTCCCCCTTGTATATATTTTTAGCCACTTTAAACAGCAGACTTTTCTTCAGCTTCTCATCCGCCTTTGCAAATAATTGCTCATTAATTCCGCTGTCATCGGACGCTAAGCGAAGCAGATCTCTGTCATAGTATGGAATCTGTAAGTCCGCAGACAGCATTTTGCCGATGGTTCTTCCTCCGCTGCCGTATCCTCTTGCAATCGTAATCACATATTTCTTATTCATAATAATAACCATTGCCCTTTCTTGATTGAATTCCTTACTCTCCTAAATATGCTTTCTTTACGGATTCATCGTTCAATAATTGGTTCGCGCTTCCCTCTAATACAATATTCCCGGTTTCTAAAACATATGCCCGGTCCGCTATGGATAATGCTTTCTTCGCGTTCTGCTCCACCAGAAGCACCGTGGTACCACTTTTTCTTATGCTTTGAATGATGTCAAATACTTCCCCGACAAGGATCGGCGAAAGCCCCATCGACGGCTCATCCATCAGCACGATTCTCGGCTTTGACATTAAGGCTCGCCCCATCGCCAGCATCTGCTGCTCCCCGCCGCTTAAGGTTCCTGCATACTGTCCTTTTCGCTCCCTCAGCCTTGGAAATCTCTTATATACCGTTTCCAGGGTCTCCTCTATCTCAGATTTATCGCTGCGGGTATAGGCACCCATTAGAAGGTTTTCATATACCGTCAGCTGGGAAAATACATGTCTTCCTTCCGGTACATGCGCAATTCCATGGGATACAATTTTATGCGCCGGTATCTTCAGCAGATCCGTACCCTCATAGAGTACTTCCCCGGTTTTGGCAGGAAGCAGTCCGGTAACCGTATGCAGTATCGTTGTTTTCCCGGCGCCGTTTGCACCGATTAGCGCGATCACTTCCCCCTCATTTACTTCAAAGGAGACCCCCTTAATTGCCTGGATCACTCCGTAATAAACCTGTAGGTTTTTCACTTCCAGCATGGCCATTTTTAACCTCATTTCTGCGCGGCTTTTTGCGCTTATTCCTTTCTACCCTATCTATTCTCCAAGATATGCTTTGATAACCTCCGGATTATGAAGCACTTCCTGCGGCAATCCATTGGCAAGTTCCGTACCAAAATTAAGGACAAATATTTTCTCACAGATACCGGAAACAAGCTTCATATCATGCTCTATTAATAAGATTGTAACATCGTATTTTTTCCTGATTAAAGTAATGGTCTCCATCAGCTCTTCGGTTTCCGACGGGTTCATGCCGGCGGCAGGCTCATCTAACAAAAGCAACTTCGGATTCGTAGCCAGCGCTCTTGCAATTTCCAGCTTTCTCTGCTTGCCATAGGGAAGATTAGCCGACAGCAAAGCAGCCTCCTGCTCCAGACCAAAGACCTTCAATATATCATAAGCCCGCTCCTTCATCATCTTTTCCGTTTTAAAATAGGACGGTAACCTTAAAATGCCGGCGGCCGTGGAATATTTATAGCTGTTATGGAGTCCGATTTTCACATTATCCAGAACGGACAGATTCTTAAATAAACGAATATTCTGAAACGTTCTTGCTATCCCGGCCTGATTAATTTCCATCGTATTCCTGCCGGTGATATCGACGCCATCCAGAAGGATTTTACCGGTATCCGGCTTATACACACCGGTCAGCAGGTTAAAACAGGTTGTTTTTCCGGCACCGTTCGGTCCGATCAGACCGTACAGCTCCCCCTTTTCAATCGTAATATTGAAGGAATCTACGGCTCGTAATCCGCCGAAGGAGATGCCTAAGTTTTTCACAGATAACATTGCCATAACCTTACGCCTCCTTCTTTGTCTTTTTTGTCAGCCTGGCAAAGTATCCCTGTAAAGAATGGTTCTTACGCCATGTAATACATTTCGGGTTCCAATTAAAAATCATCATTACAATCAGAATGACTGCGTAGATCAGCATCCGGTAATCCTGCATAAAACGCAGATACTCCGGAAGCATTGTCAGTACCACTGCTGCAATCACAGAGCCTTTCAGATTCCCGATCCCTCCGAGAACTACAAAGACAAGAATCATGATAGACATATTATATCCGAAATTCTTAGGTGCTGCAATCAGGGTGGAAATATTATGCGCGTACAGAACACCTGCAACCCCCGCCAATGCAGCGGATATGGTAAATGCCAGAATCTTGTATTTTGTAATATGGATTCCTACGGATTCTGCCGCAATACGGTTATCACGAATCGCCATGATCGCGCGGCCGGAACGGGAATTTACCAGATTGGTGACAATCACAAAGGTTAAAATCAGTAATAGGGCAGCTATCGTAAAGGTTGCATCCTTCGGTGTTCCGGTGATTCCTCTTGGTCCGTTTACAATGATCTTTCCGTCCTCCGAAAGATTTAACGCCATCGCATCCTTCATCGAAAAATGAATTCCATTCGAATCGATACCAATGAATAAAGCATTCACCACATTTTTAATGATTTCGCCAAAGGCAAGCGTTACGATTGCAAGGTAGTCACCCTGAAGACGCAATACCACCGTACCGATCAAGCCGCCAAACAGTGCTGCGGCGCATGCACCGATAAGAATCGCCAGGGTGAATCTTACCCCCGCATTCGTGATCACCGAAACCGTCGCCTTGGAAAAGAAGGCGCTGGTAAATGCTCCGATACACATAAAGCCCGCATGCCCAAGGCTTAGCTCACCGAGAATTCCTACGGTCAAGTTCAAGGACACGGCCAAAATCGAATAATAGCATAAGGGAACCAATAATCCCTTCATCAGGTTGGACATTGCCCCACCGGCTATCATGATTTGACTTACAATATATACCAGAACAATGGCACCGGTCATAATAAGATTGGACCTTGTAGACTTACTCATCTGTTTCTTTGCTGTATTTTTCATCTGCCGCCACCTACACTTTCTCCTGGATCTTCTTACCAAGGATACCGGTCGGCTTTACAAGAAGGACCAGAATAAGAACAAAAAACACGATCGCGTCCGCAAGCTGTGAGGAAATATAAGCACGGCTTAGAATTTCTATCACACCAAGAAGAATTCCGCCGATCATTGCCCCCGGTATCGAACCGATTCCTCCGAATACGGCCGCAACGAATGCCTTAATACCGGGCATCGCTCCGGAAGTGGAGGATAGGGACGGATAGGAGGAAAACATCAAAGCACTTGCAACTGCGGCAAGTGCCGAACCGATTGCAAAAGTGATTGTAATCGTGCGGTTTACGTTAACCCCCATCAGGATTGCCGCCTCCTTATCCTCAGAAACAGCGGTCATCCCACGGCCAGTCTTTGATTTCTTCACAAAAGTCGTTAACGCTACCATAATGATAATACAGAGCGGAATGGTAACCAGTGTCTCCCCGGAAATCGCCAGATTGCCGCCGACCAGCTTTAACGGCGGTACGGTAATCACGGAGGTAAAGGATTTTGTATCCGCTCCGAAGATCAAAAGTGCAATATTCTGCAGAAAATAACTGACACCGATTGCTGTAATTAATACCGCCAGTGATGTGGCATTCCGAAGCGGTTTATAGGCGATACGTTCTATTACCACACCCAATAAGGTACATAGTAGAATTGATAATAGAACTGCAAGGAACGGATTCAGTCCGAGCGTGCTCGTAATGGTAAAGATAACGAAACCGCCGATCATGATGATATCACCATGCGCGAAATTCAGCATCTTCGCAATACCGTAAACCATGGTATAGCCAAGTGCAATAATCGAATACACACTGCCGAGACTAATGCCTTTAATTAGATACGATAAAAAGCTCATAAAAAATAACCCTGCCCTTTCTTGACTACCTGCAAACTTTGTGCCGCAGGCTCAAATTTTTTGCGTGTGAAAAATTTATTTTTCGTACTAACATTCATGATGCCGCTTTGCGGCATCTCAAAAGCCCGGAAGAGCAAGGAGTAAGCACCTATGTGCGAACTTCGCAGTTCTTCCCGTGTGAAGATGTTTTTTTGGCTATCCAGGAATAGAAGAAACATACAGAAGACAGCCCATCGCTTGTTCTGTATGTTTCTATATATTCCTAATTTAATACCAAACCCTTTGTTATCCCGGTATTATTCAAATAACTGGTAAGTACCATTCTTGATAATAACAGCTCTAGGCTCCTTATTCACTTCTCCGGTCGGCGCCCATGTCATCCCTGCACCGGTCACCCCATCATAGGTAATCTTTGTTATCGCAGATTTTAGAGCATCACAGATCTCAGACGTGCTCATATCCGGTGTCACACCTGCCGTTTCGATTGCAGCCTTAATAATATAAATAGCATCGTATGCATCCGCGCCGAATTGATTCGGGATCTCCCCATAGGTTTCCTTAAATTGTTTAACAAAGTTCTGCGTCTTTTCATCCGGTGCATCTGCAGCGAACGGAGTTAACAGCATAACGCCTTCTGCTAATGCCTTATCGAAGTTTTTAACTCCGAGGATGCCATCCAGACCGTCACAGCCAAAGAAAATCGGATCAAAGCCCATATCATTGGCCTGGGTTAAAATAAGTGTAGTCTCCTGATAGTAGATTGGCAGAAATACAAGTTCTGCGCCACTGTCCTTGGCTTTTTGAAGCTGTACGGAGAAATCCGATTTACTGTCGGAGGTAAATGCCTCTGCCGCAACTATTTCAAAATTAGAATTCTTGGCTTCCTCTGCAAATTTTGCATAGATTCCGGAAGAATATACATCGGAACTGTCATAGATTACAGCAACCTTCGAAGCCAGTTTCTGATTACTGATGTATTTTGCCGAAGCAACCCCTTGGTTCGGATCGGTAAAGCAGACCTGAAATGCATTGTCATACTTTATAACATCCTGTGAGGATCCTGACGGAGTAATCTGGAACATACTATCATTCTTCGTTTCCTCTGCTACTGCAACGCTGGGACCGGAAGTAACCGCACCCATAAGAAGCTGCATTCCCCAGTCTTTCAGATTATTGTATGCATTGACTGCTTTCTCCGGATCATGCTCATCATCTTCATACTTAAATTCAATTTGCTTGCCATTAATACCGCCGGCTGCATTGATTTCTTTCACAGCGATTTCCGCACCGTCTTTTACATGCTGCCCATATACGGCATTGCTGCCGGTCAACGGACCCATAGCGCCGATATAGAATTTGTCCCCTGTTGCTCCCCCTTTCGAAACAGTACTCCCCTGCGTACCGCAGGCTGCTAACCCGGCAGCTGCTAAACTCACTGTTAAGATTAAACCTAACACTTTTTTCATTTTCATTAAATAACCTCCCTTACGTCCGGTCGCCGCTTTAACACTTGAAGTTTTAACATACAAAGCTTTAACGTACGAAACTTTAGCACATGAAGCTTTAACACATTAATTCAGTGACCTGTCAGTGTTAAAAAACAAGACGAATTGGCGAGCCAATTCGCCCGAACTCCTTTATTCTTGGATATTATAATAACCTTGCCGAAAAACTTTGTCAATTCAAAAACAGGCAAATAGCCGGAATATAGTATACCGCTTTTTCATACCAGGTATAGTCTGTAGATATACCAGCACGTTCTTTAGATAGCCTGTATTTATAGCAGCCTACTTACTTTGGATAAATCTAAATCTGCGCTCAAAAAAAGAAACCCGCCCGGTAAAATCAGCGTCCCAAGTCTATGAAACCCGGAACGGGTTTTACCAAGCAAGTTTCTTAAATTAACGGCAATCCCGGAAGTCCTGCGAAAGCTTACAGTTCTCCTCCGCATTTATCACAGAAGTCTAATCCTTCTAACGTAATCCCTCCGCAATCCGGACAAATCCTCTTGGCCGGGAGGAACTCACGTTCCACAACTTCATATTCTTCCTCTTCTTCCGGTGCATCCGTCTGACTCTGTGGCATATTCTCCTCCGGATTTTCCTCATCCTTCATTTCTTCTTCCGTCTCCATGAAATAAGGATCCTTCCCCGGTTTCAAAGAGGATGATCTTTGATTCTTCTTAGAAATCAATTTTTTTAACATTTCCATGACATCCCCCTATGACGCCAATATTATAATGTAGAGCATTCTGTTTTTTGCTGCTTTCTATCTTACTGACGGGCAGCGATTCTCTTACTATTAACCGTACCGCGCATCTCGATCAGCGGAACTCCCGTGCCTTCAATATAATCCTTGGTTATCTGAACGCTGCCTATATTATCATCCTTTGGTATCTCGTACATAATATCAAGCATAATATCCTCAAGAATTGCTCTTAATGCCCTGGCACCGGTCTTTTTCTCCAATGCTTTCTCTGCAATTGCTTCCAGCGCATCCTCGGAAAATTGCAGCTTCACCTCATCCATGGCAAGAAGCTCCTGGTACTGACGCAAGATTGCATTCTTTGGTTCCTGTAATACCTTAATCAGCATATCCCGGGTCAGACCCTCCAAAGTAAATACAATTGGCAGACGGCCAAGGAATTCAGGAATCATACCATACTCCCGGAGGTCATCCACGGTTACCTTCTGCAGTAGGTTTGGCTCCTCATCGTATTTATCCTTTAGATCCGCCTTAAAGCCGATGGAGGACTGCTTATTCAATCTTGTCTTGATAATCTTGTCCAAATCCGGAAATGCACCGCCGCAGATAAACAGAATATTCTCCGTATTAACTGTCGTAAGCGGAACCATTGCGTTCTTCGAGGTTGCCCCAACCGGAACCTCAACATCCGCTCCTTCCAGAAGCTTTAGTAATCCCTGCTGTACCGATTCCCCGCTGACATCCCGGCTGTTCGTATTGCGTTTTTTTGCAATCTTATCAATTTCATCAATAAATATGATTCCCTGCTCCGCCTTTTCCACATCATTGCCGGCGTTCTGAAGGAGCTTTGATATAACACTTTCCACATCATCGCCGATGTAGCCGGCCTCCGTCAGGGAAGTCGCATCCGTAATCGCCAAGGGCACATTCAACAACTTAGCCAAAGTCTTTACCAGATAGGTTTTACCGCTTCCGGTCGGTCCGATCATCAGCATATTTGATTTTTCTATCTCAATATCGCTCTTTTTGCTGGAATAAATTCTTTTATAATGATTATATACCGCAACGGAGACAACCTTCTTCGCATAATCCTGGCCGATAATGTAGTCGTCCAGACTTGCCTTGATTATATGGGGTGCCGGTATCTTCCTACGGTCAAAGATAATCTCTGGCTCCTTCTCCTCCTCCGGTTTCTTTTTCTTAAGCTTCTGCGGCTTCGGAACATCATTCGGAAGGTTTGGCATAAACAGCATATTCGGTGTTAATCCCATCATCTGCATATAAGGATTGTCCCCCTGGTTGATCGCATCAAAGGTTTTCTGCATGCAGTCAGCGCAAATATCAATATTATTGGGAATATGAATCATCTTCCCAACCTTGCTCTTCGGTCTGCGGCAAAGGTAGCAGACACTTTCATAGTTGTCCTCATGGTCTTTTGTATCATGCTTCTTGGTATCGTCTATATTCATATCATCCTTATGATCTTTGTCACTCATAGTTATCCTCCTCAAAAAATGGGTCAATATGCGGCGCGGACCCGTAACGAATCTGCTTATTGTGTCTATTATAGCTTATCTATCTCGATGGCACAATAGCCGAATCTTAACGTTTTATGAATTCTTTGACACTTGAGATTCGCCTGACCAAACGGGCAGGAATAGAAAGAATGGCTGCACTTACACCGCCAATTTGCAGTCATGCAAGTACAGCCATCTGTCACGCGTTTTCCTGTATTCTCATACATTTTCACGCATTCACACAATCTAAGGTCAAAAGCCAATTTATTCGGATACTTTGTTTTTCTCCGGTCTCGCACCCAAGGTTACCTGATAGGTTTTTTCGACATAGGTACCATTCGTACTCCGCATCAATTTAATCGTCACTTTGGTACCGACCCGTTTGCTCTTAATATAATCACTTAACTGGGTCATGGAAGCAATCTCAATGTCATCTGCGCCAGTAATGATGTCACCGGGCAGGAGNNGGTATATTAAAGGTAGAGGAAACATCCTCCGTAACATCATATCCTCCGATTCCCAGATACCCTTGCTCCTCCGTCTTAAGAACCTCTCTGCTCATCAATTCATTGATGACTGGGATCGCTTTTGAAATCGGAATTGCAAAGCCCATTCCTTCCACCTTATTGTCAGCGTATTTTACCGTATTAATTCCGATTACTTCACCTGCCGCATTCAGCAGAGCACCGCCACTGTTACCGGGATTGATCGCCGCATCGGTCTGAAGCAATATCATCTTTTTCGTATTGTAGCCATCCGAAATTCCGACTTCCCTGTCCTTGGCGCTAATATATCCGACCGTTACAGACTGTCCGTATCCCAAGGCATTTCCGATTGCAATGGACATCTCGCCAACCTTGGCGTTGTCCGAATTACCAAGCTTTGCAATCTTGATCGCATCCAGTGTTTCTTTCTTCATTTGTGTAATATCTACTGTGATAACCGCCAGATCTGCTCCTGCATCTGCGCCCTTGATAATTGCATCCGATTCGGAACCGTCGATATAGGTAACTTTGATTTTATTCGCACCGGCTACCACATGGTTATTCGTTGCAATCAAAAGCTCATTCTCATCCTTACCGACAATGATACCGGATCCGCTGCCTTCCACCTCCTGGTCGAATTGCTGCCCGAACCATATACTCGGTTCGGTTGAGGTGCTTCGAATGGAAACAATGGATGGCATCGTTTCATTTACCACACTGGTGATTGCTGATCTTGGCTGCGTCTGTATCGTGCCGGGATTCGTCTGCTTGACCTCATAGGTGTTTTTATTTCCAAAATTAAACCCTCCGTTGCTAATCCCCGGATTATAACGTGCTGCATCCGGATTAACGGTCAGGTATATTTTTTGGAATCCAAGGAAGCTGATTGCCGCTATCATACCAAAACATAATGCCTTAAGTATAAAAACAGACACTCTTTTACCTCTTCCTCCTTTTCCTTTGTTTGTGCCGTTATTTTCCTTTCCAACGGCACTGTATTGGTATTCCCAGGAATTTGTATTGGGATTAAAGCTCGAATAGGAGTTATTTGACATCTCTTCCGCCCAGAAATTATATTCCGGGGCCTTTCCCGCCTGTCCCTGTCCATTTGTGTTTGTATTCTCCCTGTTGTTGTACAGATTTTGATCATTTCTGTCATCTGCCATAAGGACTCTCCTTTCCATCTTTAAAATAGCATTTATCAATATGTTTTTTCTTATTTTTGATATGATATATTTTAGCAGTAGTTTGTGTTTAGTTTGTGAAAAGCTTGAAAACAAAATGTGTATTTTAATGCAAAATGTAATTTTTCTTTGATTCGACTGCGACTATCTTTTCCGATCGAAAATCTTAATAAAAATTTAATTGTTGAAAATGCTATTATCATGTATTATAGTAATGAAGTTGTCCATTCGATAATACATGAAAAGTAGGGATCGATATGATTAAAGATAATCAAAAAATGCTGAATTGGGCCCATGTTGTTCTGGATGCCTGTATTGTTGCAATATCTTATGTTCTATCTTATTATTTGCGTTTTTACAGCCCGTTGACAAGNNTTCTATCCTCTTAGAGTATATGCTTTATGGCTTGTATTTTTAATTCCCTTGTATCTATTACTTTACTATTTCAACCGGCTTTATACGCCGAAGCGGGGCAAGCGCAAATGGCTTGAGGTCTTTCAGATCATCCTCGCGAATACCTTGGGAATTGCATTTTTTACTTTCACTTTGTATTTACGTAAGGAAATCAATATCTCCCGGCATTTTCTAGGTATCTTCTATGGTACGAATATCGTATTAAGCTCGGCCGCAAGATTAACGCTTGCCTATGCTTTAAAAGTGATCCGGAGAAAAGGCTACAATTTGAAGCACGTTCTTTTGGTCGGATACAGTCATGCTGCCGAATCTTATATTGACCGGATATTTGCCAACCCACAATGGGGATACTATATCCATGGTATCCTGGATGATACCCTGGCGGTCGGAACGAAGTACAAGACCGTTCCGGTGATCGGAACCTGTTATCAGCTGGAATCTTTTCTATCCAAGATGTCTTTGGATGAGATCGTTCTTACCTTAAATATTAAGGATTACGAAAAATTGGAACACATTGTTGCGATCTGTGAGAAATCCGGTGTTCATACGAAGTTCGTACCGGATTACCACAGCTTTATTCCCACCAAACCGTATACCGAGGATTTGTATGGTTTGCCGGTAATCAATATACGAAATGTGCCGCTAAGCAATACCTATAACCGCATTATAAAACGATTGGTAGATATTGTCGGCGCATTATTTGCACTTATCCTCTTTTCAATTCCAATGCTAATCGTCGCTATTATTATAAAAGTAACCTCGGAGGGACCGGTTATCTTCTCTCAGATCCGGGTCGGAAAGCATAATAAAGAATTTAAAATGTATAAATTCCGTTCTATGGAAATTCAGAAGAAAAGCGAGGAACAGAAAGCCTGGACGACAAGCCAGGATCCCAGAGTTACCGGTATCGGTAAATTCATTCGCAGGACAAGCATTGATGAGCTTCCGCAATTATTCAACGTCCTTAAGGGAGATATGAGCCTTGTCGGACCGCGACCGGAGCGGCCTTACTTTGTTGAAAAATTCAAGGAAGAAATTCCAAGATATATGATCAAGCACCAGGTCTCCCCGGGACTCACCGGCTGGGCACAGATTAACGGATACCGCGGAGATACTTCGATTCGCAAGCGAATTGACCATGACTTATATTATATAGAAAATTGGACGTTAGGCCTTGATTTTAAAATCTTATTTTTAACTATATTTAAAGGTTTTATCAACAAAAATGCATATTAAAACAAGTTCAGACCGTTAATTTTTACTAGAAAGGCTAGGTTGCAGGCAGCTATGGCAAAAGCAAAAAAGAAGAAGAAGAAAAAGAGACTTGCACATATTTTATTCGCTGAAATTGTAGTTCTTCTTTTACTAATCGGTGTTGCCAAAGTCTATAGCACACTGAATAAAATCCAGCACAACAGCAGTGAGGATGAAAATATTGCGCAAAATGAAACCGAAGAAAAGGAAGGCTTCCGCAACATTGTTATCTTCGGTGTGGATTCCAGGGAGAATGCCTTGACCAAAGGAACCAACACGGATACCATCGTTGTTGCCAGTATTAATAACAAAACAAAAGATGTAAAACTGGCATCTATTTACCGGGATACCTACGTGAATATTCCTGAAAAAGGCTATAATAAAATCAATGCGGCGTATTGTACAGGCGGTTACTCCCTGGCATTAAGCACGATCAATACGAACTTTGACTTAGATCTTAAGGAATATGTCACCGTGAATTTTAAGGCAGTTGTAAATACCATCGACCGTCTCGGAGGAATCACTCTGGATATTACGAAGGAAGAGCTGAAATGGCTAAACGGTTATGTGCGGGAATTAAACCGTATCAACGGAACCCATGTAGCGGGCCTGACCTCCGCAGGTACCCAAACAGTGAACGGAACGCAGGCGACTGCCTATGCAAGAATTAGGTATACCGCAGGTGGCGATTATAAACGTACGGAGCGGCAGCGTATTGTAATCAGTAAGATCTTTGAAAAGGTAAAGAACTCCGATCTTGCAACCATTAATGCGCTAATCAATGAGATTTTCCCTGAGATTTCTACAAACCTGAATTCTCTGGAGCTTCTGGGTCTTGCAAAGGATATCTTCTCCTACAACATTGTGGATCAAACCGGATTTCCTTTTGAAAAGGATGCACATAATTACAAGAGAGTATCCTATGTATTTCCGATCAACCTGCAGGATAATGTAACCAGACTTCATGAATTTCTGTTCGATGAAACCGGGTATCTGCCAACGCAGACCGTACAAGAGTATTCAAGCTATATAGAGAGCATACGGGTGCAGTAAGAATCCGAATCAATTCATCGTTACTATTCACACCTGACATGT
>DOWG01000210.1 GCA_003519685.1 Lachnospiraceae bacterium | reverse complement strand
GGAGGTTCATCTACCGCTAAAAGGAATAATGGAGCCGGAATAAGGGATTGGTTTCATAGCGATATTGGAATAATGCTGCGGCCATGGATCACCGGGTTTCTTGTGGCACTTGTGATTTTGATTATCGTAGGCGTTATTATAGGCGGAGCAATCACTCTTGGCTATGTAAAATTCAATCTAAATCTAACAGACGGAAAAGAAGTGAGTTTTAATGATCTATTTAGCCAGTTTGATCGTATTGGTGCAGGTTTCTGTATGCAGTTTTTACGTTCCTTGTATAGCTTTCTTTGGGCATTGCTGCTAATTATCCCAGGTATTATAGCCTCCTATAGCTATGCTATGACTCCGTATATTATGGTAGAGCATCCTGAGTTGGGAGCGAATGAAGCAATTGCTTGCTCGAAAGAAATGATGAAAGGGAATAAGTGGCGGCTGTTCTGCATGCAATTTAGTTTTATTGGCTGGCTTCTACTAGGTGTTTTGAGCCTTGGCATTGGATTGCTATGGGTTGGTCCGTATATGGAAGCTGCGAATGCAGCATTTTATAGGGAAGTATCAGGAACAAGCTTCATAGAGAACCTGGCATAGCAAATGAGTAGACGTCGATTGTCGGTAAAATATACCATTCGATTATAGGTATTTATAGTAAAAAGCCAAGCAATTTACAGGTAAGTAGTGCAAACTCACATACTTTATCAGATATATTAGACAATTGCGCCAAAATGTGTAATTACTGCTTTCAAAGTGCGACATCATGTGCTATAATATAGGCATAAACATAGTTGATCCCTGCATTTATGAAGAGGTGGTGATTGGTTATGGCTATTAGTAGAAAGAGAAAGAGGCTGGAAAGGGTTTCTACGAATTTTAGTAATCAGCACTATGTTATTGTAGCATCCCAGATGCCTCAGCCGCTTGTTGTTAGTATTAAGCGTTAATCGAATAAAGCGTCGACGCAAGAGAGCCTGCCAAGTAGCGCAGGCTCTTTTAGCAAGTTTATTATCACTCAGATTAATCAAGAACGTATTAGTAAATATTATGGTCAGGTAAATTTATCAAGGTCGCGTTAGTAAATTTTATGATCCACCAGATTTATTAAAATTATATTAACAAGTTCGAAATCATATTGACAAATTTTTCACCGGTTGATATTATAGTGGAAACGTGGGGGAGTAATAAACGCCTTATAATGCGTGATAAGTCAACATACATGGCGGTTCAAGCCTGGCTTATCTTAATATATGAGACTCATGTATAGTGAATAACTGTACTTGGGTCTTTTTTATGTACCGAAGGCGGATTGGCAATATATGGAGTCAGACCAATGCGCCTTGATATAAATAAAAGATAAAGTTCAGATTATGCAAGTACAGAATATGCAAGTTTAGAATACTTGATTTTTAAAGGAGGATTTTAATGAAAGAGTATTTACAGACATCGCAGAAAGTTCTGCAGGACCTAAAATCAGCTTCGGAAGGACTTTCCAGCGAGGAAGCCTTGAAAAGGCTGGAGCAGAATGGTAAAAATAAGTTGAAGGAGGCAGAAAAGGTATCCTTACTGGTCCGCTTCCTTAATCAGCTTAAGGATCCTATGGTTCTCATTTTATTGGCTGCAGCCGTAATCTCAGGGATTACAGCAGCATATGCGGGAGAATCTTTTGCGGATGTAATTATTATCCTTGTGGTTGTAATTATTAACGCGGTCCTTGGTGTATACCAGGAGAGTAAAGCGGAAAAGGCGATTGAAGCTTTGCAGGCGATATCGGCAGCAACCTCTAAGGTTATGCGTGATGGTAAATTGCAGGTGGTAAAAAGCGAGGAGCTTGTTATCGGTGATGTTATTGTATTAGAAGCCGGTGATTCCATTCCTGCTGATGCACGACTGCTAAATAGCGCCAGCTTAAAGGTGGAAGAAGCCGCCTTAACCGGTGAAAGTGTTCCGGTTGATAAAGTTATCCATGCATTACAGCTGGGAGATCAGAAAGACATTTCTCTTGGCGATCGTAAGAATATGATTTATATGGGCAGTACGGTGGTATATGGCCGCGGATCTGCGGTGATTACGGCTACCGGTATGAATACCGAGATGGGAAAGATTGCGGATGCCATCACACAGGCGAAAGAAAATGCAACGCCGCTGCAGCTAAAGTTGAATCAGTTAAGCAAGACATTAAGCTGGCTGGTTCTTGGTATCTGTGTATTCATCTTTGCATTTAGTGTATTTAAGCTGTATCCGGACATTACGGGTACCGGAATCCTTGAGACTTTTATGGTGGCAGTTTCCCTGGCGGTTGCTGCAATTCCGGAAGGCTTGGCGGCGGTTGTAACGATTGTTTTATCGATCGGTGTTACCAATATGTCGAAGAGAAATGCGGTTATCCGTAAATTAACTGCGGTTGAAACCTTGGGCTGTACCAATGTTATCTGCTCGGATAAGACAGGAACCTTAACGCAGAACAAGATGACCGTTGTCGATCAATTTGGTAAGGATGAGAAACTGCTGGGCCGCGCAATGGCGTTATGTAATGATGCTCATTTAAACGAATCTAATCAGGCAGAGGGAGAACCCACGGAGGCAGCACTGGTAAATTACGCCTATAAGCTAGGCTTGCCAAAGGGAAATATGGAAAATGAAATGCCACGTGTCGGTGAGGCTCCTTTCGACTCGGGCAGGAAGCTTATGAGTACGATTCATAGAATGGCAAATGGTGAATTCGAACAGTATACGAAGGGTGCGCCGGATGTTCTCGTTGCCCGCTGCACTTCTTACTGGGATGGTTCCGGTAAAAAACCTATGACAAATGCTATGCGTAAGAAAATTGCGGATGCCAACAAAACTCTGGCAGATCAGGCGCTTCGTGTTCTTGCAGCTGCTTTCCGCAGCTGGGAGGAGATGCCGGAGGAGCAGACACCGGAATACTTAGAACAGGATCTTTGCTTCATCGGTTTGACCGGTATGATCGACCCGGTTCGTCCAGAGGTAAAACCAGCGATTGCGGAATGTAAGTCGGCAGGTATCCGCACGGTTATGATTACCGGCGACCATAAGGATACTGCAGTAGCAATTGCAAAAGAGCTTGGTATTATTCAAGATGCATCCGAGGCATTGACCGGTGCAGAGCTGAATGAACTAAGTGAGGAACAATTGGATCAGGATATTGATAAGTACTCTGTTTATGCCCGTGTTCAGCCGGAGCATAAGGTTCGTATCGTAAAGGCTTGGCAGGATCGGGGCATGATCGTTGCGATGACCGGTGACGGTGTAAATGATGCTCCCTCGATCAAGACGGCAGATATTGGTATTGGTATGGGAATTACCGGAACGGATGTTACAAAAAATGTTGCGGATATGGTTCTTGCAGACGATAACTTTGCAACTATTGTTAACGCGGTGAGGGAAGGACGTCGTATCTACGATAATATTCGTAAGGCGATACAGTTTTTATTATCTTCCAACCTATCGGAGGTATTATCCATCTTTGTATCAACGTTACTCGGATTTACCATTTTAAAGCCGGTACATTTGCTTTGGATTAATTTAATAACCGATTCCTTCCCGGCCGTAGCGCTTGGAACGGAAGAAGAGGAGACCAATACCATGAACCATCCTCCCCGTGATTCAAAGGAAGGTATCTTTGCCAGAGGTTTAGGCTTCGATTGCCTATGGCAGGGGGCACTGGTAACTGCAGTTACGATAGCGGCTTACTTTATCGGGCATCATATGGAGGCCGGTGTATGGGAAATTACTGAAAGTCCGGACGGTATGACCATGGCATTCTTAACGATTTCCATGGCAGAAATGTTCCATTCCCTGAACATGAGGAGCAGAAGGAATTCGATCTTCCAGATGAAGCATCACAACAAGTTCTTATTTGGAGCAATGGTAGCTTCTTTGATCCTAACGTCCGCGGTCATCTTTGCTCCGCCGCTGGCAAATGCATTTGATTTTGAAACCATTCGTTTTACGGAATATGCGGTAGCAATGGGACTTGGCTTTTCTGTTATTCCGATTGTAGAGATAGTTAAGTTTTTTCAGAGGAAATATGATAGGAAGCACGGAATAGATGAATAATATCCCATACAATAGAATGACTTATTTTAGCATACTAATGCCCA
>DOWG01000185.1:922-4244 GCA_003519685.1 Lachnospiraceae bacterium | reverse complement strand
TGGAGCGATTCAAAAAGGCTTATGGACTATGGTCTGGAAAATTATAGCGTAAAGCAGATCTTTCGTCCGATTAAGCTGGATCCCCTTATGGTGAAAGATGGGCAGGAAAGATGGGAGTATTTAACGCTGGAGGGGGATCTGTCCGTACTCATGCGCGAGGACGAATTGGTTGATATTGCATATGATATTCCTAGCTATCTGCAGGCACCGGTACATAAGGGGGAAGTCCTTGGTTATGCCAAGTACTATATTGACGGTAAATTATTTGAGAAATTACCGATCTATAGTACAACAGAGATTGCAAAGATTGATTTTCCTTTCTGCGCTCAAAAGCTGTTTGAACTGTGGAGCCTGCAATATTAATTTCATCCGGCAATCGCTATATTTTTAACTGTGAAGTTTTTAGTTATGGATACAAATAGAACCATTGTATAAAAAATAACAATATTTTTTGGAATCCTTTAAAAAAACTGAAACTTTTTCCCTGTTTCAATCGTTTCTATTATAGAAACGTATCATATATAGGGAAGAGGATGGAAGTATGAAAAGAATGATTCAAAAGTATCGCTTTAGTAAATACAAAAGATTCACAAATGGTTTATTATTTGCTGTTATATCGATGACCGCTCTATATTTATGTATATCCGATATCTATAACAAAACAGCAAGCAGTTTTGAAATTATGTTTCCCTTTGTAGTTGCATTAATCAGCATGTTTCTTGGATTTTTGACGATGTTTCATAGCAATGGCAGAGCGGAAGGAAGTATATAGATAATTGATATGAGTGTCATAAGTTATTTTAAGATTTTGATGAATAGGACCTTATATATTTATATTCATGGTTTTTATGTGACTGATGACATTCATATCAATAATTTACTTCTCGAGGTGAGCTCCCGTACCAGACCATAAGGTATTGGAGCCCACCTTTTTTGTCGTATCGAAAATCACGTCCTATACGATAAAAACGCTCTGTTAAGGTGGAAAATGATTCTATCTTTTATAGTTTATACGTTACTGTTCACACCTGGGCANNCGAATCGGATACATTTGTCGAAATCATAACATGGTATACATGGTGGGTGTGAACAGTAACGTTTATACCGATTTATTTCACTAATTTACCAAAATTGCTTGAAAATGCAAGAAAAATTTGTTAAAATAGTTCTGTTCTTACATAAAACGACATGATAAAGTAAATGACGAACTATAACTAAAGAAGGTGGGTTTCTATGAAACAAGATATTAAAATACGGCCAGTATTTGAAAAGCTAAAATCAAAGGCAAAAGAATCTAAGGTGAACAACGAATCCGAGTATTCTTTTAAGTCCGAAAGCAAGTCAATTACCGGAAGAATCCTTGGCAGTATCCGGTATAAACTATTGATCTCCTTTTTTCTGCCGATTATTTTTATCGTTATTTTAGGTTTTTCAGCGTATAGCAGTGCTTCGAAATCGATCGTATCAACGTTTAAGAATTCCATGATTAATGTAATAAATTCAACCGGTAATTACTATGATGTAATTATGCAGACCGTAGAAGATAAGGCTGCACAGCTTTCGGTTGATACCAATGTATGGAACTACTTTAGTAGAATGTACAAGGGTGAAATTGTGGAGGAAGCGGAGGCATTAAAAAAGATCAAGAATATCGTTTCCAGTATGGCTTTATCCGACAAATACATAGAAAACATAGCGATATTTACGGATTATGGCCAGCCGGTCAGCTCCTATGGAAGCTTTAAGGATAAGAATCCCTTTGAGACCTTTAAGGCAACGGAAGAAGCCGCCTATATTACGAACAACGAGAGTAATATGGTGTGGTCCGGATACCATCATTATATGGATGAGCAGCTCGGAATTAATCCGGATAGCTATGCGGTTTCCATGTCCAAGAAATATTTAAATAAATCAGCAAGTCATATCGGCTATATCCAGCTGGATATTAACCGGAATATTGTTGAAGATACCCTTCGTTCTCTGGAACTTCCGAAAGGCAGTGTGGTAGCCTTCATCTCTCCGGATGGAAGGGAGATAACCGGAGACGGTCTAAGTGAAGAAAGCATATTTGTAGATAAGAAATTCTATGAAGAAGCAATGGCAAGCGGAATCAAGAACAGTGATAAAACCGTGAANNAACTATGGTCGGAGCTTTAGTTCCGTCTGCAGCATTAACTAATAAAGCAGACTCGATTAAATCGATGACACTGGCTATCGTCATTCTGGCATCACTCATAGCAGGCGTTATCGGTATTAAGGTATCTTCCGGCATGGCTAAAGCTATGAAGAACTTTAATATCGTCTTAGCGAAAGCAGCAAACGGTGATTTGACCGCTTCTATTTATACAAACCGGAAGGATGAATTTAAGATATTGTCCGACAGTATCAATGGTATGATCAGTAATATGAAGAATCTTATAACAAAGTCAGCCAATGTTGGATCTACCGTTATTAAGTCGACGAAGTATGTAACACAGAACTCTGAATTATTGCTGACCGCTTCCAAGGATATTTCTACCGCCATCAGTGAGATTCAGGAAGGCATCACACAGCAGGCATCCGATGCGGAGAAATGCTTAAGACAAACAGATGAATTGGCCAATCAGATCAATCTTGTGCAAGAACATTCCGAATCAATTGCACAGATTGCATCGAATACCAAGCAAGTGGTTAATAATGGTATCGGTGAAGTGGATCAGTTAAATAGCGCAACCAAGGCGAATATTGATATTACCAATCAGACCATCAAAAATATTGAAGAACTGGAAACGGAATCCAGTGAAATCACAGATATTATTTCAGTGATCAATGATATTGCAGCTCAGACGAATCTCTTATCTCTAAATGCGTCCATTGAAGCCGCAAGAGCAGGAGAAGCAGGCCGCGGATTTTCTGTTGTTGCAGAGGAGATCCGTAAGCTTTCCGAGAAATCCGTTGGCGCGGCATCGGAAATAGAAGGTATCATTACGCATATTACGAAGAAGACAAAGGCAACGGTGCAGACGGTTAAGCAGACGGAGACAATTTCGAAAACAACGGAAGAAAGACTCCAGGAAGTTGTTAAGCTGTTCAATAACATCAATGTCCATGTGGATAACCTGGCAGATAAGATGGATCAGATTGTCGAAGTAATCAAGGATATTACGAAAGCAAAGAATGATACCCTCAGTGCTATTGAGAGCATTTCTGCGGTTGCGGAAGAAACCTCTGCCGCTTCGGAAGAAGTGGACGCTACAGCGCAGCAGCAGCTGGAGGCAGTTACCAAGCTGAATGCAGCAGCGCAGACATTACGGAATGAAACTACAGAGCTGGAGTCTGCCAT
>DOWG01000185.1:0-849 GCA_003519685.1 Lachnospiraceae bacterium | reverse complement strand
AAAAATACTTGATTATTTACCGCGAAGCTATTATCATAGGTAATATCCGATATAAGACAAACATTAGATGGAGGAAGATTGTAATGAAGATTAAGAAAAATAATGTTGAGAAGAAAGCGAATGTTTTCGATTCTCAAAGAAACCGGATGATATTGGGGGGAATTATTGCCGCTGCAATACTGCTTATGGTTGTATTAATGTTTATTGAGAATTCGCAGGGCAAAATTGTAATATCAAATAATTCAGGAACCAAAATAGAGTATGTACAAGTTTATTTTGTGAGTGCGGAAGGACCGCTTCATGAGGGGTTCCGGGCAGACAACTTAGAGGCCGGCAAAGCACAGAGCTTTCCGATCGGAGAGAATAAACTCCTGGGTGCAGAGGCTAATTTAGAGGTTCGGTTTAAGTTTGAAGGCTCCGACGAAGTGTTCGTTGATGCCGGTTATTTTAATGATACCTTTCACGGCAATATCACCGTGGACTTTCGTCCCGCAGAGGAGCCGGATACCGTTAATCTGCATGTAAAAGCAGCCAACAGTTTATTAAAATCCAAGCTCATCGATTGTGACGATGAATTTAAAATCAATATTGCGGAAGGATATGAGGTGGAATAATCTTATAATACGCAAAAGGCAACGCAGAAATGAGGTAAATTATGATTAAATTGCATGAAAATGGTGTTTACCTGGTAAACGGCACCGAACTAATTGAAGCTTCATCGGAAGCTGCTTTACAAATCCAGGCAAAAACAGGACTTACACAGGTTACCAGAGAAAAAGCGAAGCAGGGGACGATCGCCTATGGAATTTTAAAGGATCATAACTGCTCGAAGGATATACATAACTTACA
>DOWG01000255.1 GCA_003519685.1 Lachnospiraceae bacterium | reverse complement strand
ATGAGTAGAATGCCGCCTGCCTTCACGGTATATTTCAGAAATTTCTTATGTACATTTAAAAAATTAAGTACCTGGGTTGTAAATAGTCCAAGGAGCAGGAAAGGGATGACAAATCCAAGGGAATAAACCAGTACCAGCAGGTTACCTGTTAAGGAGCTTCCGGTTCCGGAGGCCAGAATGAGTACGGAGGATAGGGCGGGACCTACGCAGGGAGTCCAGGCAAAGCTAAAGGTAAACCCCATAGCAAAGGCAAGCAAAGGATTCGCTTCCCGGTCACCGAGGGGGATTTGAAATTTTCTTTCCCGCTGCAGAAATTTTATGTCCAATAATCCGACCTGATACAGTCCCAGGATAAGAATCAGGATACCTCCGATCCGGGTAAATAATAATTGGTTGCTTTGGAAGAAAGTACCCAGGGCAGTAAAGGACATACCTAGGATAAAAAAGGCAAAAGAAATACCAAGCACAAAGAATAAGGTATGGAAAAAAACTTTTTTTCTATGAAATGTAATGGTGCCATCCTCCGCTACCTGCTTCGCATTCCCCGCTAGATAGCTGATATAGATGGGGATTAACGGTATGACGCAGGGAGAGAAGAAGGATAATATGCCTTCTAAAAATACGAGGATAAAACTGATACTTTCTGTGGGTGTAAGCCCTTGCATATAGTTAGCCTCCTTAATATTAGGTATAAGAATAGTATAATAGTAACTTCATTTTAGCAAGTAATTTTATATTTAATGTAACATTGTCACATGATATAAAATATTCATAGGAATTATCTTTATACCTATTTAGAGCGCCAATGGCAAATGAATGAGCCGGCAAACTATTTAAAATGGAGAGTAGAGAAGTTGTCATATTTATGATAAAATGGAGGAACAGATAAGACATAAATTAAGATAAGATGCGCAAAAAGCCGCGCAGAAATGAGGCGAATTATGAGCGAAAGAGTCCCAAATCCAATATTACCGGGATTTTATCCCGATCCATCTATCTGCAGGGTTGGCGATGATTATTATTTAGTTACATCAACCTTTGCCTATTTTCCGGGGGTGCCTATCTTCCATAGCAAAGATTTAGTTCATTGGGAGCAGATAGGCAATATCCTTGACCGGGAGGAGCAGCTGAATTTAACGGGTGCGAAGCAGTCCTGGGGAATCTATGCGCCTACAATAAGATATCATAACAATACCTTTTATATGATTACGACGAATGTAGGAAACGGCGGGAATTTTATCGTAACCGCTGCCGACCCTGCAGGCCCCTGGTCGAACCCATATTTTCTCGAAGGTGTGGAAGGCATTGATCCCTCTCTGTTCTTTGATGATGACGGGAAATGCTATTATACCGGTACGAAGGGCCGTAGAGAGGGGCCGAAATATTACGGAGATAACGAGATATTTGTACAGGAGATGGATCTTGAGACCATGAAGCTGACCGGGGAATCTTATGTACTCTGGCATGGCGCACTGCGGGATGCGGCATGGTCGGAGGCACCGCATCTATATAAGAAGGACGGCAGATATTATCTAATGATCGCGGAAGCCGGCACCGGTCATGAGCATGCCGTGACGATTGCCTCCGGTACAAGCTTAACAGAACCGTTTGTGGGATATCAATGTAATCCGATTCTTACTCACCGACACCTGGGAAGAAACTATCCGATTGTGAATGTCGGGCATGCGGATATCGTTGAAACACAGAACGGAGAATGGTATATGGTTGCATTAGCTTCCCGCCCTTACGGTGGATATTACCGTAATCTTGGCAGAGAAACCTTCCTGGTTCCGTTTATCTGGGAGGATGGATGGCCTCTTATCAACCCCGGGAAGGGAATTGTTGAGGATACGGTAGAAGGACCGGACCTTCCGCCTTTTACGGCAGAAGTTGTACCGGAAAAGGAAGGTTTTGATGATGAGAAGCTTCCCTTCCGTTTTCTGTATCTTAAAAATCCCAAAACAGAAAACTATAGCTTAAATGATCGGAAAGGCTATCTTCGTATGAAGCTGGCACCGGTGAAGATGACGGATCTGGACAGTCCGAGTTATGTCGGCTTAAGGCAGACCGGAATGAGCTTTGTGTTAGAGACGAAGATGGAGTTTATGCCGCATAATATGAATGAGGAGGCAGGAATCGTATTATTACAGAGCGATGAATTCCATTACCGCTTTGTCATTACGATGCGGGACGGCCTTCCGGTCCTGCAGCTGATCAAATGCTTTGAAGGCAAAGAAGAAGTATTGGAGCAGATGTTGATTGAAGATTTAGCGAAGAACGATAACAGTATCCGTTTGCGCGTGACAGCGGAGGAACAGGATCTTAAATTTGCGATTAGCTATGATGGGAAGAGCTATCATATCGTTAAAGCCGGAGTGGATGCCAGAATACTTAGTACGGATGTGGCCGGAGGGTTTACAGGAACCACCCTCGGGATCTATTGCTCCGCTAATCATACGGAGTCTGACAACTACGCTGATTTTGACTGGATTACCTACAAGAATATGTAGCAGTTGTTGAAAAATATTTTGTTTGCCTATTAAACTAATATGTATTATAGTAATGGTGTAATATTTCTTCCTCAAATAAAAGATATTGCAAGGAAAGAAGATTTAAAAAGGATCAGTAACAAAAGAGGAGGAAACCTTACTTTAGAAGCTTGGATTATCAATGCTATCCTATCGCAAACCGCGTAGGGTTAGAATCATAAGTAAATACAGGAGGATGATCAAGATGCAGGAATACAAGGCGTATTTAGATGAGAATCTGGACTTTGAAGAAAGAGCCAAAGACCTGGTATCCAGAATGACCCTGGAGGAAAAAGTATTTCAAACCTTATATACTGCTCCGGCAATTGAAAGATTAGGAGTAAAAGCGTATAACTGGTGGAATGAAGCGTTACATGGAGTGGCAAGGGCCGGAGTGGCAACCGTTTTCCCACAGGCGATCGGCCTTGCGGCAACTTTTGATGAGGATCTGCTGGAAGAGGTTGCGGACACCATTTCCACCGAAGGAAGAGCAAAATTCAATATGCAGCAGAAGTACAACGATACGGATATCTATAAGGGGCTGACCTTTTGGTCACCGAATGTTAATATTTTCCGTGATCCCAGATGGGGAAGAGGCCATGAAACCTATGGCGAGGATCCGTACTTAAGTTCCCGGCTGGGTGTAAGGTTTGTCGAAGGTATTCAGGGACATGATAAGAAATATATGAAGGCAGCAGCATGTGCTAAGCATTTTGCCGTACATTCCGGTCCGGAGGATTTAAGACACAGCTTTAATGCAGTCGTATCCAAGCAGGACTTGTATGAAACCTATCTGCCGGCATTTAAAGCATGCGTACAGGAAGCAAAGGTTGAGTCGGTCATGGGTGCATACAATCGTACGAACGGGGAACCATGCTGCGGAAGCAAGACGCTTCTAAAGGATATCCTTCGCGGCGAATGGGGATTTAAAGGCCATGTTACCTCTGATTGCTGGGCAATCAAGGATTTTCATGATTATCATAAGGTAACATCAACACCGGAGGAATCCGTCACCCTTGCGATGAACAATGGATGTGATTTAAACTGCGGTTCCATGTACGGCCACCTTCTCTATGCGGTTCGGGATGGATTGGTGGAGGAGAAGACCCTGGATCAGGCGGTGATCCGATTGGTAACGACCCGTATGAAGCTTGGACTGTTTGACAATCCAGGGAAGGTATCCTTTGATCAAATCGGTTATGATCAGGTAGACAATAAAGAACATAAAGAATTAAACCTCAAGGCATCCAGAAAATCAATCGTTTTATTAAAGAATGAGAATCAGCTTCTTCCTTTGGACAAATCTAAGCTTAAGACGGTTGGAGTTATCGGACCCAATGCAAATAACCGTAGAGCTTTGGTTGGTAACTATGAAGGAACCGCATCGGAGTATGTTACCGTTCTCGAGGGC
>DOWG01000113.1 GCA_003519685.1 Lachnospiraceae bacterium | reverse complement strand
TATACCAAATATACGCTTGACCGTGAAACGAGTCTGACGAATCGATTCCGTACCGGAGAAGCACCGATTATTATAGCAGATTATACGACCTATTGTGAGCTGGTTGCATCTGCGCCGGATATTAAAGGATTATGGGGCTTTACTAGGGTACCCGGAACTATCCGGGATGACGGCAGTATAGACCACGCAACGGCATCCGGCGGCACGGCGACGATCATGATGAGTGGCTGTAAGGATAAGGATGCTGCATGGCAATTCATGAAATGGTGGGTCAGTGCCGATACACAGTCTGCCTATGGGCTTGAACTGGAGGGTATTATGGGCGAAGCCGCAAGATATCCGACGGCAAATAAAGAAGCCTTTGCTTCCCTTCCCTGGCTGGTGAGTGAATACAACGCATTATACGGACAGATGGAGGACCTAAAAGGGATTCCGCAGGTACCGGGAGGCTATTTTTCCTGGAGAAATGTCCGGAATGCATTTTATAAGACCGTCATATCGAAAACGATGGAACCGCGCGAAGCATTGACGGAATATGTTCGATATATCAATGAAGAAATTAACTATAAGCGAAAAGAATTTAACTTACCTGTAATGGATGAGTAAGGGTTCGGCAAAATATCGAGCCTGCAGCTCAAAGTTTGCAGGCTTTGAAGAAAGGCATGATTATTTCTATGAAGGCAAAGCATCCGATAATAAAAAAAATAAAGAAATACAAGACAGGCTACTTAATGATGGCTCCTTTCTTCCTGCTGTTTTTCCTGTTTACCGTATTGCCTGTTGTGATATCCATGGGACTTAGCTTTACTAATTTTAATATGCTGGAATGGCCAAAATTCTGCGGATGGGATAATTATCTGAAGCTGTTCCTGGATGACGACATATTCCCTATTGCGCTGAAAAACACATTGATTTTTGCGGTAATTACAGGTCCGGCCAGCTATCTGATGTGTCTGTTTTTTGCATGGATCATTAATGAATTTTCAGGAAAGCTGAGAGCGTTTTTAACGTTGATTTTTTATGCACCATCGATTTCAGGAAATGCATATATGGTATGGTCACTCATCATCAGCGGTGACCGCTACGGATATTTAAACGGAATCCTGCTGAAGCTGGGATTCATTAATTCACCGATTCTATGGATGAAAACAGAGAAATACATCATGCCGATCTTGATTGTCGTACAGCTATGGCTGAGCCTTGGAACCGGGTTCCTTACCTTTATTGCAGGTCTTCAGACGATTGACAAGAGTTTATATGAAGCTGCCGCAATCGACGGCGTTAAGAACCGATGGCAGGAACTCTGGTATGTAACTCTGCCGTCCATGAAACCGCAGCTTATGTTTGGTGCGGTCATGCAGATTACGACATCTTTTGCAGTTGCTGATATCTCCATTCAGTTAGCTGGTAATCCAAGTGTAAATTATGCCGGAGCAACCATTGTAACCCACTTAATGGATTACGGTTCCGGTATCCGGTATGAAATGGGATATGCATCTGCCATTGCTACGATTTTATTCTTACTGATGATCGGAACCAATAAGCTTGTGCAGAAGATGTTAGGAAAGGTGGGAAACTGATGAAAACAGGAAAAGGTAAATTACTCGCACATTTAAAACATCCAAAGAAACATCAGTTAAACCGATCAAAAGCAGGGAATGCACTCTTGTTTACCTTAATGGCGATCTGCGGTCTATTCATGGTGATACCGCTTGTCATGATTTTGAATAATGCATTTAAACCGTTTGATGAGTTATTCCGTTATCCGCCTAAAATTTTTGTCAGAAATCCTACCTGGAAGAATTTTAAGGATTTGATCGTGCTCATGAATAATTCCTGGATTCCGTTCAGCAGATATATCCTGAACACGATAATCATAGCAGGCGGCGGAACCGTCGGACATATCCTCATCGCATCCATGGCGGCCTATCCGCTAGCAAAACTCGATATACCGGGGAAAAAGTTTCTTTTTAGCACCGTTGTTTTAGCCTTAATGTTTAACGGAACGGTAACCAGTATACCGAACTACATGATCATTTCCTATCTGGGACTTAACAATACCTATTGGGCAGTAATTTTGCCGGCATTTGCATCCAGCCTTGGTCTGTATCTGATGAAACAGTTTATGGAACAGATCCCAGATTCCCTGCTGGAGTCAGCCAGATTGGATGGTGCCGGAGAAATGACCATATTCTTAAGGATTGTGATGCCGAATGTAAAGCCGGCATGGCTTACGCTGGCAATCTTTCAGTTTCAGACGATGTGGGGAAATACCGGTTCCGGATTCTTAAGAAGCGAACAGCTAAAACCGCTTCAATATGCTTTGTATCAGGTGGCCTCGGGCGGCGTGGCAAGACAGGGAGCGGCCGCTGTGGTACAGCTGATTATAGCAGCCATTCCGATAACTTTCTTCCTGATCTGTCAAAGCCAGGTCATTGAGACAATGACGACTTCGGGTATAAAAGAGTGATGGGGAGGAATAGTCTCGCAAAAATCTGCGAGCCATTACAAGAATAGCAAAAGCAGCTATTCTTCACCAAGCGAATTAATTTGCTTTGCAAATATTGTGCCTGCGGCCCAAAGTTTGCAGGCTTTGAAGAAAGGCATGATTGTATAGATGAAACGTTTTTTTACGATACTAGCTGCTGCTTTATTGATTCTGTCGGAGCCTTTGACGGTATCAGCCAAAGAAATTCTTCCTTATGATACCTATAATTATGATTACCGGGGAAAAGCGGTTTCTACTCCGGCAGCATATAATCCGGAGAAAACGGTTTTCGGCGAAAATCTGTCCTGCGGTTCTTTTAAAAACCCGAAGGATATGTTTATTACGGATGACGGTACCATTTATATTGCAGACACAGGCAATAATCGCATTGTTGTTTTAAACAGTGATATGGAAGTTTTACAGATCATTGACTCTTTTGTCAATGACGGTAAGAGAGATACCTTCAATGCCCCTTCCGGTGTCTGCTATACGGAGGATGGGGAGCTTTATATTGCGGACACCAATAATAAGAGAGTAATCGCACTGGATGGTAGCACTAACCTGGTAAAAATCATCCGTGATCCCCGGTCGGAGGTTTTAAGCAATGATTTTGAATTTGTACCGTTAAAGGTATCCGTCGATTATGCCGGAAGGGTTTATGTCATTGCCTCGAATGTATATCAGGGCATTATGGCTTTTAATCAGGAATCGGAGTTTATGGGATACTTTGGTACCATTCATGTCAGAATTACATTGGCACAGAAATTCTGGCGTCT
>DOWG01000327.1:1588-3345 GCA_003519685.1 Lachnospiraceae bacterium | reverse complement strand
GCTTCTCCCTTTATCTTATCCGGAACATCATGGTAATAGCCGCCGTTGAACCATCCCAGATAGTTCATCCGGATATTTCCAATTCCGCCTTTTGTCAGCTTCTCCGCAATCTTCTGTGCTTCCTCATAGCTCGTCATTTTCAATACATCCATATAGCGGATCCCTGCTATGTTCTTCTGGATATTCACTCCACCGATGATATCCAGATAAAATGGGAGCTCTGAATCGGTGAGTTTATCCCCGAGAATCCCCTCTTTTATCAGCCTGCTGCGGTAATAGGCTGCCATACCGGAATAATCTGCTTCGCTTCCGCTGAGGGGAACAAGTTCTATCTGCAACGCTGTGTTATACAGATCATTTTCAACAACCGGCAGATCAGACTGGGTTCCGGTCGTTCCAAACATGCTCAGAAGCTCATATCCTCTTAGATAAAAGGTCGTATAGACATGATTGTAATCCGTCAGACCCCCGGAAGTAGCTGCATCGATTCTGGCTAATGCATCCCCATTCGTTATCATGGTAAATAAAGCGCCGGTTTCATATTTCATCCCAAATACCGGGAGTCTCGCAGCGGTCGTATTTTCAACAACGGTATAACTTGCGACGGTCGGATCCATATCATATAAATACTGCGTGTAGTTATAGCTGCTTTTACCGTTGTTAAAATAAATCAAGGATCCGGAGCCATTCGGAACCATAATATATCCATCCTGGCTGGAATTTGCTGCGCCAAAATATTTCAGAAGCTGGATATTATACAGCTTTGCTCCGCCGGTTTCCTTAATTTCTGAGGTAGCAATCGAAACACTTAAACCGTCGTCCGTCAGCTTATAATCGATCGGAATCGTAAAGCTAACGGTTTCCCCCTGCTGGGCCTCTGCCATATCAAACTCATAATCTTCCTGTGTGTAGCCTGCTTCTTCAAATATTGCCGTCATTCGTTTTATATTAATCGCCGTGATTGCACTTTCCAGAAGCTCCATGCTGCCGTCCTGTTCCTTCGACTCGATATATTTCTTTCTTACATTTGCTGCTTTATCCTCCGAAACACGGCTTAGGAACCCTTCCAGCCTCTCCTTTGATATCATTGTCGGAACAATTCCTGTCTTGGAGGCCAGATCACCAAGCACATAGGTATAGCGGATTCCGTCTTTTATGCTCTCAAATGAAAACTGGCCTTTTTCGATACTCATGCTATAGTTATCCATATTGGCAATCTGTCTGGAGCTGTTATAATACTCAACGGAAAACTGTGCATTTAGTTCCTGTTTGGAACCGCCTGAAGCACCCTCCGTCTCCCGGTCAGCCGGATTGGAATAATAGGCCTGACCACCTATTTTATCGTATAAAACAACCTCTGTCGTCTGGGTATCCGTATATAATTTGAGCTTTTTATTTTCTGCAACCAAAACCATCCCCGGAACGGACACTTCTTGATCGGTTAATGCCTGAAATTCTGCTGCCTCCTCAAAGGCAGGGGTATGTAATATATCTTTATAATCATCATGTAAAATATATTTCAACATCACAGAACCCACGAAGATTCCCGCTGCTGCCAGAGTGATTACCGTAATAAGAAGGATAATTTTTGTCTTCTTTTTCAATTTGATAACCATGCCTTTCTTCATAGCCTGCAAACTTTGGGCCGCAGGCACAAATTTGCGTGTGAAAGATTTATCTTTCGCACTACCTCCCTTTCTATTCCAACTCCTTATCCTTGATTTGAGTGTCAAAAGCCTTCCTAACAAATAGTCTTC
>DOWG01000327.1:0-1520 GCA_003519685.1 Lachnospiraceae bacterium | reverse complement strand
TATCACAACAAAAATTGTGCAAATTGATGAAGTCAATTTATAAATCGGCTTTTGACACTTAAACATCCTTACTTAAACCCGGAAGATCAGCTCGGTATAGATACTTTTTATAAATTCCGCCATCTGCCGGAACATGGAATAGAACAGCAGTATAATAAACAAAATGATGAGCATTGCTGCCACCGTGAGTAGCAATGTACTGATTTCCTTTGTTAATGTATAATTGTGAATTATCATATTACTTAGGATCACCAGCAGGGCTCCCCATAGGATGGCCAGGTTAATAATCAGATAGTAAAACATCTGCTCATCCGCAGTGACAATCTGGGAAAGCAGGGTAGCCGGAAAAAACAATAGAGGAATCGGCAGCAGGGCATACCCGGTTGCGGTAATAATATCCTGCATACGTCCTTCTCCGTTCATCAGACAGGTAACCGACCAATTCCCTATGCAGAACAGAAAAAACAGTACAAATATGGTAAACATATAAAGCAGGCTGTTTACATTCCTTGTATCCGCTGCATTTACGATAAAGCCGGCATATCTTTTATTAATGCAGTAGGCAATACCACAAAAGGAAACCGTAAGCAGAGATAATCCTATGCTGCCCTTACCGTGATGACGAATTTCATAAAAGCCATCGACCGGATGCGTTAAGGTATAAAACAAAAATTTTATCTTGTCCTTCTTCATGAACGTATTCTCCTTATCCTTGATTTTATGATACGCCGAGACACACGGAGTAATATGCTTCCTACTAAAATTGCAGTTAAAATCCAACTTAAATTCTCTCTTAGCAGTTCATTCCGATACCTTTTATAGGCAATCGAATAATATTCCTTGTTTACCCCCATTTTCAGGTAGTACATAGCCTTTTTATTCTCTCCAGAGGATAGGTACGCCTTCCCGATCCCGCTGTAAGCCATTTCATTATTGGAATCCAGCTCCAATACTTTTTCCCATATCTCGACGGCTTTTGTCTCGTCGCCGTTATAGCGAAGTCCGACTGCTTGATTGATATTGCTTCCATAGGATGTAGGTTCAAAAACAAAAATAGCATTTCTGGAAGCATCCAAAACATAGATCAAATCCTGATAGGCTTCAACGGCCACAGGTTGGCTGAAGGTTCCTTCCTGCGTTCCCATGCCTCCGAATATATAAAGAAGATTTCCTTCACTATCATAGGAAAATATTCGTCCTCTGTTGCAATCCAGCAAAGAGTAAATACCGCTGTCTCTTATTTTTACATCAACAATTTCCGAGGCGCCCTGATAGTCACCGCCCGTTCGAAACCGGATATCGCCTCCTAAGGTATGTACGCCGTTATGGTTCTTCTGAACAACATCGATACCTTTCGGGTTTAACATTCTGACTGCCTGCCCGCCGGTTGAGTCTAAATTGGTTGCATAAACAAAGCCTTCGTCATCAATATCCAACCCGGTAAATTCCGTCGGAATATACCGCAGCTGCTTCGCTCTCTGCTCCTTTGTGGAAAATAGACGCCAGAATTTCTGTGCCAA
>DOWG01000310.1:2565-5072 GCA_003519685.1 Lachnospiraceae bacterium | reverse complement strand
ACTTAACAAAAACTTTGCGTTTCGCACGAATTCCGATTGCCGGATGAAATCCACTTTCGATGAATTATCTACCGTGAATATTATACTTTTATAATGGTGAATTTTTACGAGTACTATATCTACTTAGGAATTTTACTTTTGGTATAGAGACAAAAAAGCATGATGTTTGACGAACGAAGTGAGGAGTTCATGTTTTTTGGCTCTGTCCTGCCAGAAAGGAAAATTCGTTAGTAGATAGGAACGAGTAAACCTGAGCCAGGATAAAAGTATAATATTCACGGTATTGGGCGAGCTGTGGATTTCATCCGGTAATGGCTTTGTTTTTTATCTATTGGCTTACTTGCTTCCTTATGTTACTATAGTGTAGTTAAAAGTTCATCCCTACATTCATGAAAAGGAAGATTACATTGAAGAATGATTTTACAAAAGGAAGCGTTATCCATAATATCTTAGAGCTTGCCGCACCTATGATCCTGGCACAGATTGTTCAGGTCCTTTATAACATTGTCGACCGTATCTATATTGGCAGAATGCCGAAAAATTCCACCCTGGCGATGACCGGAATAGGATTAACCCTGCCCATCCTGACCATAATTATTGCATTCACGAATCTGTTCGGTATGGGAGGAGCTCCTTTAAGTTCCATTGCCAGAGGGAAGGGTGATTCCGAGGAAGCGGAGGCTATTATGGGGAATTCCTTCGTACTGCTCGTCTTTTTTGGAGTTCTTCTGACGATTCTCGGACTTATCTTTAAAGAGCCGGTCCTGATGCTGTTTGGTGCCAGCCCGGAGACTTTTCCCTATGCAAATGACTATATTACCATCTATCTTATGGGAAGCATATTTGTCATGATCGGACTTGGCATGAACAGCTTCATCAATGCCCAGGGCTTTGGTAAGACCGGTATGGTTACCGTACTGCTCGGAGCAATCGCCAATATTATCCTCGATCCTATCTTTATCTTTGTCTTCCATATGGGCGTCAAAGGCGCCGCCATTGCTACAATAATTTCACAATTTCTATCCTCGGTATGGATTCTACTGTTTCTATGTGGGAAAAGTACAATATTAAAATTAAAAATCAAAAATTTCAGATTAAAGAAAAGCCGCGTAAAACGGATCGTTACCTTGGGGCTCTCCGGTTTTGTCATGGCAATTACCAACAGTACCGTTCAAATTATATGCAACGCCAGCTTACAGCATTACGGCGGCGATCTCTATGTGGGAATCATGACCGTGATCAACTCCATCCGAGAGGTTATCTCCCTGCCGGTAAGCGGCTTTACCAATGCAGCTCAGCCGGTGATCGGATATAATTACGGCGCCCGTTCCTATCGCCGCGTACGTTCTGCCATCAAATTCATGTCCGTGGTATGTATTGTATATACGACAATCGCATGGGGAGTCCTGCATCTCTTCCCTGCCTTCTTCATGAGAATATTTAATCAAGATCCGGAATTGATAAGCAAAGGACTTCCCGCACTGCGAATCTATTTCTTTGGATTCTTCATGATGTCCCTGCAGTTTTCGGGGCAGTCTGCCTTTATTGCCCTGGGAAAGTCCAGAGAAGCCATTTTCTTTTCCTTACTTCGTAAGGCAATCATCGTGGTTCCCCTGACCCTGCTCCTCCCAAAGCTATTTAACTTAGGTACCATGGGTGTCTTTCTGGCAGAACCGATTTCCAATTTTATCGGCGGGGCTGCCTGCTTCTTTACCATGCTTGCAACCGTCTGGCCGGAACTTTCGGAGGACTAACCTGGAATCTGGCCGTTCCTTTACGCCATGCTTTCTGTGAAGATCAACTCTTTTTGATAAACTGCATATGACATTTTGGACAGGTAATTTCTATCCTGCCTTTTCCCTTGGGAACACGAATCTTTTGTTTACAGCTGGGGCATTTATAGATGTGGTACCTTTTTCTCTGGTTTACCGTATTTTTACCTTTACGAAAAAAATTGAGAAACCGATTCTGATAGGTCAGATATCGGTTATTTTCCCGGTACCTTTTATTATAGTTTCTTGAAAACATACGAAATAAGCAATATAGCAAAACAAGAAGCGATATGGAATATAGAACAGCACCGCCAAAAAAGCTTGAAATAAGCATTGTTATTAAAGCAACACCAAGTAAAAATCTGTTAAAATGATCCGTTCCATATCTTCCTGCCATGAAATTTCTTAACCAGTTCATCATCTTATGCATCGTTCCTTTCTGCTTTGATTGCTTTCTCCGTATCGCAATCACCTGATATTAATTCATATTATCCCTCATTTCAAGCATAGTCAATTAAAGTTTTGTAATAATTTTTTAAATTTATCTAAATTCAAAAATAAGTTGATTCTTCTCCCACGCAGCTTTTTCTTTGATCTTTATTTATTTTCCCTGTTCTCCAGAGCCTCCTGCAGTGTATGCCAGGCCAGAACCGCACATTTTACACGGGCGGGCATATTAGAGATATTCTTTAGCGCCAGAGCATCCTCCAAAACCTCCAATTGCTTCTCCTCCGT
>DOWG01000310.1:0-2507 GCA_003519685.1 Lachnospiraceae bacterium | reverse complement strand
TCGGTAATCTTAAGCTCCAGCTGGATTTCATCACCGCAGCTGGGATTATGACCTTTCTCAATGGCATTCGCTCCTTCCACCGAATGCTTGTTATGATTGGACTGATTATGCTCGGTAATAATTTCGGAATATAAGCTATTCAGATCCATAACCTAACCACCTCCTTGTATTGGCCAGAGCCTCCGCCAACTGGTCGACATCCTCCTTCGTATTGTAGAAATAGAAGCTTGCCCTGCAGGTGGCATTCACTGCCATATACCGCATCAACGGCTCCGCACAATGGTGGCCCGCCCGTATCGCCACGCCGTAAGCATCCAGAATCGTCGCCACATCGTGGGGATGGACATCTTCCACGTTAAAGGAGAGGATGCCGGCTTTTTTCGAAATATCCCTTGTCCCGTATATCGTAATATGAGGTATCCGGCTGAGCTTTTCTATCGCATAACCAACCAGCGCTTTCTCTGCCTGCTCAATTTCATCCATACCAATTGCATCAAGATACCGAATTGCTGCCGCAAGGCCTGCTGCTCCGCCGACATTCTGGGTCCCGCCTTCAAATTTATACGGAATTTCAGCAAAGGAAGCATCCTGCTCCGATACATACTCGATCATATCCCCGCCATATAAAAATGGTGGCATCTTTTCCAGCAGCTCTTCCTTCCCGTATAGGACACCGATTCCCATCGGTGCCAGCATCTTGTGACCGGAAAATACAACAAAATCGGCGTCCAGATCGGCAACGTTCATCCGCTGGTGAGGCACACTCTGCGCTGCATCGACAACTGCTACTGCTCCCATGCGGTGCGCCCTCTGAATAATTTCCCGGACCGGATTTATCGTTCCGAGAACGTTAGAGACCTGAGTTACGGATACCAGCTTTGTCCGGTTGGTGATCTTCCCCTCTATCTCTTCCTTCGGAACAATTCCCTCCTCATCCAGATACATATACTTTAGGACTGCTCCCTTTGCTTTTGCAACCTGCTGCCAGGGAACCAGATTGGAATGGTGCTCCGCGATCGAGATCACGATTTCATCGCCTTCCCCAATAAAATTCATTCCGTAGGAATAGGCAAGAAGATTGAATGCCTCCGTTGCATTTTTCGTAAATATGATTTCCTTATCGGATCCGGCTCCGATAAAATTCTTTACCGCCGTTCTTGTATTCTCATAAATCTCTGTTGCTTTCATACTAAGCGCATATGCTCCCCGATGGGGATTGGCATTGCTCGTTCGATAATAGGCTACCCCGGCCTCTATTACAGAGACCGGTTTCTGCGTTGTTGCCGCACTGTCCAGGTAGACAAGGCGATGCCCGTTAACCTCCTCCTTCAGGGTAGGGAAATCAGCGATATACCTATTGTTCATTTCTCAATTTCCTCCTAACCTCTTCATATACCGCAGCCTGAATCGATCTCTCCGGGATTCGGTCAATCATCGGTCGAATGGCAGCCTCAATAATTAATCTCCTCGCCTCCGCTTCCGAGAATCCTCTCGTCATCAGATAGAACAGCCTATTCTTATCTATCTTGCCTGCGCTGGCGGCATGCTGACCGGAGACATCCTCCTCCGTACAGAGAAGAATCGGAACCGACCGGTTTCTAACCTCGTCGCTTAATAAGACGGCATACTCTTCCTCTTCACCGACTGCTTTTACCGCACCCTTCTTAAAATCGATCGTACCCTTGAAGATCTTATTGCAGCGGTCCAGAAGAATCCCTTTGGCCTCAATACCGCTCCTGGTTTCTCTGCCATAATGATTTATACGATAGTTCATATCGATCACCCGGTCCTTATCTCCCAGATATACCGTATGCAGATTGGCCTCGCTTTGTTTTCCCTGCAGGTCCGCCTGCACATTCGTGACGCCGTACTTTGCACCCAGCTCCACTAGGATATAGTTGATCCTGGCATTCTCCTCCAGCTTGGCAGCACAGGCTCCCAAATGGGTACTTTCTTCGGAAAGCTTCTGAATAACAATATAATTTAAAATTGCATCCTTCTCGCAATAGATTCTGGTAAGCCCATTATGAAATCCTTTCCGGCCATCCCGGGACTCATAATCTACAATTATGGTAACCTCGCTGCCCGCCTTCACAAGAATCGCATTGTTATCAATAACCGGCATGCCTTCCTCCAGGAAATAATTGATTCTTACCGGATCGGTTCCCTTTTCTCCCGGCTTTGTCTCCAGATAGAACCCGGTATTGTATTGCTCCAGCACCTGCGTACTTGCCTTTCGGCCGACACCCTCATAAGAAAAACTCTTCCAGAGACTATTTTCGCTCACTTCCCCGCTCATCGCCGTGAAGCTTGCCAACCGGTTTTCCTTCTTCTGCCTTGGAAGAACAAGCGGATATTTCACCGAACCGTCTTGTAAAACCTCATCCACGGAAATATCATTGACTCCCAGCCGGCTCCAGGTGCGCACCGGTATGGAATTAAGATTGGACAGCCTACTCGTCTTGCTTAAATCTTCCTCTATTTTAATTTTATGATCAACTGTGTCA
>DOWG01000172.1 GCA_003519685.1 Lachnospiraceae bacterium | reverse complement strand
TATATCTTAATTTTGAGTTGATTATTTCGTTTGTCCTCGTAAACTTTTATTCTGGCGCTTGTATCTGCACGGCCAATGTTTCCATGCATGGAATAGATTTTACTGTCGGCATCGTAGTTCCATTCAAAATTAATGGGGCCATCTTCTGTAAATATAGGAGAGCCAATAATAAAGAAGCGGAGAAAAATGCCAAGCAGCACAATACAAGAAGCGGTAATTACACCGGCTAAGATGTAAGTTCTCCGCTTAAAGGAACGTTTTATCTTTCGCATATAGTCGATTTCCATTTTGGGTACGGTTGGGCAGTCAACGGGCTTCTGTATATTTTCAAGATATTTTCTACAATCTTCACATTGTTCTAGATGCTGCTGGATAGCGGTATTGCTTTCATCGCTAATCAGCTTTTCTGCGTATAATGGGAGCATATCCCGCACGATATTACAATCTAATGCAGCTTTCATTCGAATCCCTCCATTAATTTTTTCTTACCTCGGTAAAAGGTCACTCTTGCCCATGTTTCTGATTGGCTTAAAAGCTCTCCGATTTCTCGAAAACTAAGTTCTCCCGAAAGCCGGAGATACATAACCTCTCGCATAGGCTCAGGCAGACTGTGAAGCATACGGTAAACCGACATTTTGCTCTGTGTATCGAGCACCGTAGATTCAACCGATTTTGAATGATCCGGCAAAGTTTCATCCAGTGGTTCGGTTCCTCTCCGCCGATTTTTGTCTAATTCCTGATACCATAGATGCTTTGCAATCTGGCAGAGCCATGTAGACATTTTACAGCTTCCGTTAAAGGTATCTATGGATAGCATGGCACGATAAAAAGTTTCCTGCGCCAGTTCCTCCGCAGTATGAGTGTTTAAAGACAGGGAAAATAGATACTTGTATATTAATTCCGCATGCTCTCTGTAGATACCATCCATATCCCACACGCAACCACCTCCTGAAATTACATTCGGTTATAAAGCAGTACTTTTTATAAATCACGGTTGTCAACAAGTAAAATTTGTTGATTGTTAAGTTGTCAATGGAATCACCTCCTAAATATATATCCGCTTTGAAGGCAATTCGTTACAAGAGAATAGAAAAAAAGCTAAATAAAGACCTCCTTCCGATTTTACAGCGGCGAATAAGCCACATTTATTATATAGAAGGAGGTCTTTAAAATCAGTTCATACGGAGGATTCCGACATGCTTTTAGTGCATTCGTTTTGCAGTAGCTCCTGCCTTTAAGCGGGTGTATTCCTTCCCGCAGTTAAGCTGTCAATAAAGTATTTTCCGGCATCGGAGAGCGGGATATCCTTATTATAAGATGCGACCAGCATCCGGGAAGGTATTTTTTGATCCGTATGAATAACCGCCAATTGATCCAGCTCCTTCACGCAGAAGTCCGGCAGGAATGCAATGCCAAGTCCGATTTTTGCCAGATCAATGAGGAGGTCATTACTGCTTAACTCAACAGAGGGGACAAGATCCAGGGAATTTTCCAAAAACAGATTATGAAGAAACATACTGGTTGTTGAGCGCTTATCCAGCATTAATATTGGATATTTCTGCAGCTCCTGCAAGGAAATCGAACGATCAGTTAACGGAAATGCCTCCGGGTTGGCGATAAAGATATCTTTAAATTCCTTTACCGGAAGCATCTCCATCATATCATTTAAATTCGGATTCGGTGAGTTCGTAACAATAACATCCACTTCATTCCGCTCCAATAGAGTTGCACATTGAAGGGAGGTTCCGTTTGTTACTTTTATATGAATATTTGGATACTGCTTATGGAAATTATTAAGATAGGGTACCAAATAATACCGGCAGATGGTATCACTTGCTCCGATTCTTATTTGAACACCGCTTTTTGGATCTGCACAGAGCTGATTTTCTCCGCGAATAATTAGATTAATAGCCGGTTCCACATGTTTAAGAAGGAGCTCTCCCTCCTTTGTCAGGGCAACCCGTTTCGTACTGCGAATAAAAAGCGTTTGATTCAAACGTTTTTCCAAAGTCTTAATAGATTGGCTTACCGCCGATTGTGAGATGAACAATTCGCCGGCTGCGTCTGAAAAGCTTAAACTTTTGGCAACATGATAGAAAACTTTATATAATTCATAATTAATATCCATATGATCTCCATTCTGGTCACTTGCCATGTTATTAGCAAGCCTAATAAAAGGATTAATATATATNNAGTTTAGCTATCCTATGGAAATAAAGGAGTAATGGGATGAATAACGTAAAGAGAATCTATGTAGAAAAGAAAGCCCCATACGCAGTAAAAGCAAAGGAACTTAGAACGGAGATTAGAAACTATCTGGGTATAAAAAATCTGGATTCTGTCCGGATTCTAATTCGCTATGATATAGAAAATGTGAGCGGGGAAACTTATCAAAAATCCCTTGGAACCGTATTTTCTGAGCCTCCGCTGGACCTTTTAACGGAGGAAACCTTTGATGCCGGCAAAAAAGACAGAGTGTTCTCCGTAGAGTTCCTGCCGGGTCAGTTTGATCAAAGGGCAGACTCTGCAATGCAGTGCGTGAAGCTGCTTGGCGGAAAGGAGGATCCGGTGATCCGTTCCGCCATAACCTATATTTTATCCGGAGATCTTACGGAGAAAGAATTCGAGAGTATTAAGGAATACTGCATTAACCCGGTGGATTCCAGAGAGACCGATGAGGTAAA
>DOWG01000219.1 GCA_003519685.1 Lachnospiraceae bacterium | reverse complement strand
GAGCGTGGATTGAAATCCGTACAGGGCAAAACCTGCTTGACGAAATGTATGGTGTCGCTCCCTTCACGGGAGCGTGGATTGAAATAAAAAGTCTGGCAATTGTGTTTTTTTGCAGTGAAAAAGGAGCTGCACACTAATTACTTAGTGCGACAGCTCCATGTTTACAAGCCGCTTCATCCTGTTGCATTCCTTGGTATGAGTGTCATAAGCCTTCATAAACCCGGTCTGTTTGAAGCAATTATTTTAATGTTGAAATCTTGCTTCGTCCATATGCATAGGAATTCAGCAGATTTCCCTCACGATCATATTTGGGGGATTTGCAATAATAGACGTATTCTCCCTCCACATCAATGCTGCTGGGAATATAATAACCCCCCTCAAATTTAATGGTGGATTTATTTTGAAGATCCATTAAATAAATCTCAGCCGGATCTTCATCACAATCAAATACGATCTTAAGATAGCCTCCGTCCATACTGCCTCTCATAAAGTAAGCAGAGGGATTTATTCCTTTTATATCAAATGCGTTCAGATAAAGACCATGATTCTTTCCATCCGTTCCAACCGAGTATATATTCATTGCTTTGCTATTATTAAAGTCAACGCCATAATATACATGGGCCGCATTTGCAGCGAGAAGGGTAAAAGTATTACTATCAAGCCAATTACAGCCCTGCGCTTCTAATTCCTCCCTGCTGGTACTATGGATTGCTGTTACCTTATGATCCTTTATCTTGTTTAACTTCATTACCTCCGGTTCCTCAGAAATCGCCAGAAAGAACAATTCATTTTCTTCATTCGATTTTAGATCAAAAATATCCAGCGATTCATACATTTTTGTCTTGTTCTCTCCATTAAAATCAACGAAATATAATCGATCGATAGGATTATTCCCATCCAAAGTATTATTAACGCTTTTGCTGATGTAATAGATTCCATCCGGTACCATAACTGCCTCAAGAGGATCAATGGATTTTAGCTTAGCCAGGGACTTCTTTTCACCGGCCCTGTCAATTCGTATAATTTCCCGTGCTTTTTTGTCCAATGCAATTATATCATCCTCATGAAATCCCAGTATAGCTGCTGTGCCTTTAAAAAGCCTGGTCTTATTCTTTCCATCCACTCCAATCCGGTAGATATCACCTTTTACCAGATAATAAATATTTTTTCCCTTTAGATAGAACTCGCTGGAACCAAAATAATAATCCTCAACTGTAGCAAGCTCTGTAACCTTTGACGTTTTTAGATTTTTTGAAGCAATCACTGTCTTCCCTGCTTTTCCAGACTTATAAAAGAGATAATTTCCCTGGGTAAAAGCTGTCGTACTATGAACCACGTTTTCTGAGGGAATAAAATCAGAAATCGATGCCGGAGTGGAAGTCGGAGAATGTTTCCCAGATGCCGGTTCTGCCGTAGGGTCCTGCTTCCCGGTCTGTTCCGGTTTCGCAGTAAGCTCCCCCTCTTCGTTTGTTGTCGGCTCTGCAGTGAGTTCAGACTCTTCATTTACGGCCGGCTCCGCGATAGGGTCCGATTCCTCGGTCCCTGTTGGCTCCGCGGCGGACGGATCCGATGGTTGCTTCATCGTATCCTCCGTATTGTCATTTTCACTGATACTCTCTTTGCCTGACCTGCTGCACGCTGCGGATGCCATAAGCACCACAAACAGTAAGCACACCAGCCCCATTTTCTTCGCTTTTGTATAGTTCTGCGGCTTTTTTAAACCTTTTAAGTCATTATTCATCATCATACTGCCTCCTTGTTCGACTTACTGATATGTTTTCATATCATGTTATAGACGAAGCAATCGGGCAGATTGTTCCCCACTTTCCGTTTTTCCCTCATTTCTTGGGGTTGTTGCAAAATCAAGGTACCCCTTTCTTCCCTTATCTGTTTGCCTTCAATTTATGATAGATTTTGGATCTTAACGTAGCAATACTATCGATTTCATCTATATCGGAAATATTATCCTGTATGATATTCACACCAAAATCATGAAGCAATAATCCTTTCAGGCATTTCTCCGTGATCTCTGCCACATCTACTGTTTCAAAAAAGCCTTCCAGATATGGTCCTCCAAATTTGAACACTTCACATACCAATCCGACAAGCTCATACTCTTTGGGCGCCAATAACGAATCAGCAAAATCAATAATTGTCAGCGTATTATTATCATCTACCAAAATATTGTCTTCCGTTAAATCACCATGGACATATACCAAATCATGCATAGCCAGGGATCGTACATAGTCCCGTCTTTCCTTAAAAAAATTGTCCGGTGATGCATTCCACCTGGTATTTCTTAAGGCCCTTTCTTTAACATCTATATCGTTAAATGTTTCGCAATATGTATTCCATCGATCCGTGATGTCACGCAGCTGCTTTCCAATATATCTTTTATCGCCATCTGTCAGCCTTATCTTGGCATCCGCCAGCTCAATCCCATGTGCATATTCCATGATTAGATATTTGAAAAGATATTTATCCGCAATTTCACCTTTTGCTATCACGGCAGGTACCGAAACGCCTAATTTTTTTGCTCTTTCCATTGAAAAGAGCTCCGTAAAATAGTCTCTTTCTGTTTGCAGACCCGATTCCTTGGGCGCATATACTTTGATCACATAGCTTCCTGCCTTAAAAACCGCATTGGTTCCCGGTTTACATTCTTCCAGTTCCACTACAGGTAACTTTTCTTTCTTTAAAATATGCTGCACCAAAGGTTCAAATGCTTCCATGCTATGGAATACAACACTCCACGTTTCCCAATCAGAGATCTCATTTTTAAATAAATTTTCTTCTTTCTGCATATCAACGATTAACCCTTTCTTTTTCCTATCGTTTGCCAAAAATACTTTTCCCTATTTTACTATATAAGGTGCGTTATATGCAAAC
>DOWG01000042.1 GCA_003519685.1 Lachnospiraceae bacterium | reverse complement strand
AATTTTGCCCTCCGCCTTTTTTCTATTATGATCGGTTCCATCATCTATCGTATGATTATTGCTGTCGTATTGCAGCTGGGATTAAATACGGATGACTTAAAATTATTTACGGCAATCGTTGTTACCATCGCGCTTTCTATTCCGGCACTCAAAAAGAATAAGGCAGTTGTGCGGAAAAGGAGCTAAGCACGGAAAGGCTCTAAAAGAGTATGCAGAAATGAGGTAAGACATGTTAAAAATCAGTAATTTATATAAAACTTTTAACCCCAATACGGTGAATGAAAAGCAGGTCCTTAACGGACTTAATCTGGAATTGAAGGATGGCGATTTTGTTACGGTCATCGGAGGAAACGGAGCGGGAAAATCCACGATGTTGAATATGATCGCCGGGGTTCATTACCCGGATCAGGGCGTGGTCCTACTAGATGGGGAAGACATCACCTACCTGCCGGAATATAAGCGTGCGAAATATCTGGGAAGGGTATTTCAGGATCCCATGATGGGGACGGCATCCAATATGGAGATCCAGGAAAACCTGGCGATGGCATACCGCCGGGGTAAGAAGCGCGGACTGGGATGGGGGATTACGAAAGAGGAGAAGCAGCTCTATACAGAGAAGCTGAAGATATTGGATCTGGGTCTGGAAACCAGATTAACCTCGAAAGCCGGTCTTTTATCCGGCGGACAACGGCAGGCGTTAACCTTACTCATGGCGGCTCTTCGAAAGCCAAAGCTTTTGCTGCTGGATGAGCATACGGCAGCGCTGGATCCAAAGACAGCGCAAAAGGTACTGGAATTAACCGAACAGATCATTCGGCAAAATTCCCTTACCGCACTGATGGTTACGCATAACATGAAAAATGCGATCCAGTATGGAAACCGGTTAATCATGATGTATGATGGAAAAGTGATCTATGATGTATCCGGGGAGGAAAAAAAGCAGCTCCAGGTAAGTGATCTTCTGGAAAAATTTCAAAGTGTCAGCGGCGGCGAATTTGCGAATGACCGTATGATATTATCCTAAGTTTAATTTAACAATTGTGATTGCGATAAGATAAATCCTGATTCGTCTCGGCGGGTCAGGATTTATTTTCGTAGGAATGGTGGATTGTTTTTTCAAAGGAAAAGAGATATATTTAGAATAGAAAAATGCTTTCTATATGGTTTTATGCAGTGTGGTATAGGAGAAAAGAGGAAACGCTATCATGTTTGCGAATGGAAAAAGAACCGTCGGTGTGTTTATTTCTCAATTAAATGATGAATTTCAGGATAATTTATGTAAAGGGATTACCTCCCGCGCAAAGGAGCTGGATTATAATGTGGCTTTCTTTACTAACTTTGGGGGATATGGCCAGCTGGAATTTGATCTGGGAGAGAGGGAAATAGCCAGGCTCCCCTATTACCAGGATTTTGATGGAATAATTCTTGCACCGGATACGTTTACCATTGATAAATTAAATAACAACATTAAGAGGTTCATTGAGAAGTACAGTCATTGTCCCATTGTCAGCGTGCGCAGGAAAATGGAAGGATACCATAATGTTTTAATAGAGGATGACAATATTTTAGAAGAAGTAATAACCCATTTAATTGAAGATCATGATTTTACCCGCCTCAATTTCTTAGCCGGACCGAAGGATTCTATCGCTTCCGAGAAAAGATTACTTACCTATCAACGTGTTTTAGCCAAACATAATATTCCAGTAGAAGAGGATCGTATCTATTATGGAGACTTCTGGAAGAGGGCAGGCTATGATGCTGTCCGGCACTGGCTTAACGGATCCCTTGAACGGCCGCAGGCGATTGTATGCGCAAATGATTATATGGCGATTACCGTTTGCAATGCCCTGGAGGAGAATGGAATTTCCGTTCCGGAAGATATGGTGGTGACCGGTTGCGATGATGTGGAAGATGCCTCCAGATTTGTACCATCCTTAACAACCGTTACCATACCGGTATATGAGATTGGTGTGGAAGCAGTCAATCTGGTGCATCGAAAGCAGGAGGACAATAGTATACCGGAGGATTCCTATATAAAGACAACGACGCAGTATAGAGAATCCTGTGGCTGCAGGAGGGATTGGTATAAGGAAAGCAGCGAGCAAAGAAAGCATTGCATTGCCCTATTTGATTCAATGAAAAGGGAAATTGCAAGAAATGCTCGTATGACCACTGCTTTGACCGGTCTTACAAAGCTGGAGGAAGTCATAAATAATTTAAAAGCCTATATTATGGATAAAACCGAATTGAAGAACTTTTTATTGTGTTTAAGAGCGGACTGGGATACCAATCATTTCTTTGGGAGCAACGAAATGGTTATGGAATTTGGGATTAATAACAGAACGGAGTATCGTAAGATAAATTTTTCGAGAAGGGATTTAATTCCGAAAGAATTTGCAGAGGAGCAGCCGATGATCTATTATTTTGCTATGCTGCATCATCTTGATAAAAATTTTGGTTACATTGCAATCAGCTATGAAAAGCTTCAGACTTATATGATTACGTTTCAGAATTGGCTGATTAACATTGGCAATGCATTAGAAAATATAAGAATCCACAGGGAACTCAATCGTCTTATCTATACGCTGGAAGACATGTCCTATAAGGATGATCTGACGGATCTGTATAATCGGAGAGCGATTGAAACTCTGGGACAGAAATATTTGAAGCAATGTATGCAAAAGCAAGTTGGTTTTATGGTTTTAACAATCGATATGGATAATTTAAAATATATCAATGATACCTTTGGTCATGCACAGGGGGATGTTGCTTTGCGGGCGATCGGCATGGCAATCAGTGCGGCGGCAGAGGATGATGAAATCTGTATACGCTATGGCGGGGATGAGTTTATGGCAATCGGCATGGACTATGATGCCCAGAAGCTGGATACTTTCTTAAAGAGGTTTAAGGAGGAATTGGATTTATTTAACCATAGCGGTGAGAATAAATATAAGGTGCAGGTAAGCTATGGCTGGAATATGCTAATTCCTGATTCGCAGACAACATTGGAAGACTGTCTGATTTTGTCGGATCAAAGAATGTACCGGCAAAAATCAGAAAGAAAAGGGTAAANNGGCTATGGGAAAGGCAGGATTCAAAAATGGACGGACTTTATGATAAATTGGTGAAATACAGCAAGGAAGATTATTATCCCATGCATATGCCCGGGCATAAGCGGAACACATCGTTTCTTTCCATGGAGAATCCTTATGCAATTGATATTACAGAGATTCCCGGATTTGATAATCTTCATCAGCCGGAGGATATCTTAAGACTCCTTTCGGAGCGCATAAGCAAATTATATCATTC
>DOWG01000077.1:10646-23590 GCA_003519685.1 Lachnospiraceae bacterium | reverse complement strand
GCAGCCGTTAGGAGGTCGTATCTAACAACCTTCCTGCTTATACCGTAACATATACATAGTGTGCAATTCAATGCCATAATAAAATTACTTAAAGCTTTGCTATGCAGTCTATGGGTCTGTCTCCAACTATAATCCATATCAACGCATATCTGCTCCCAGGTCTTAAATTCGATGTATCGCTTATGAAGAATGCTACTTTCAATCCCATCTGGCATGTCAGCAATATGATTTTCGATCTCCAGCTTTTTATCCATGCACTCCTGCTTAGTTCGAATTACCTTAGAAAGTATCTTATCAAGCCTAACTATGTAATCCGATAGATCCGATTGCTTACTACCATGAGGCATATCAGATATGGATTGTATCTTTGCGGACTGTTCTACCTCACGAAGAGATTGTAGCTGTTCTTCCAATGACTTAAGCTTCCTGCATAGATTTTTATAGCTGTTCAAGTATTCCTTTTTCTTTTCATTCTGCTCCTGTAGTTCTGTCACCCTATCACCGTCCTTTTGCCTTGCTATAGCAGCTCCAGCTACAATAGTACTTTATCCTGCGCTTTGTGGTCTTGAATCGGTAATCCTGTCTTGTCATAAACGCAGTAAAAAATATTTGTTTACCGCATATCGGACAAATTTCGGAGTTATAATCCTTAACTATTTTAGGGACGCTCCTTTTTATCAGGTTGCTTCGGCTTTTTCGCATAACCACAATCATGCTTTTGCTTTAATTCCGATAAGTGATTTTTATAAATAAAGTTATTAATATTTGATTTATTTACCCCGAAGTATTCCGCCATTTCCCTATAGGTCTTACCCTCTTCGATATAAAGCTTCGTGACTGCTTCAAGGGTCATCTCAGGCTTGTCCTTTAACTCCTGTACTTGCTTGTCTATGATTTCAGCAAGCTTATCCTCTACCGGATCCGGTTTCTTCTGCTGTTCCATCTCCTGCACTGCCTTTTCAAATTCCGGATTGATTACAGCAGGCTTTCTCTTATCAATACCAAGTAGTCGCTCCAGCTCTGCATCCTTTTCATTTTTGGAATTAATAATAGCCACTAAAACAGTATCCTTCAACTCCTGCATCTTCTCCGGCGACAACACAGTTATGTATTTTGTATTACCCTTATCTGCGAATGCAATTTCAGCATCTCGCCCAGCACTGATAATATCCTCAAACTTTTCTATCTCACTCATAGCTTTGTTAATTTCGATTACTCTTTGACTCGCTTGTTCTAATAGATTACTCATCCTCATCATCCTCCTCGTAGTCATATTCAATACCATCACCATCTTCTGAATATTCACGATTAACATTAACTACTGTTAACAAATCATTGTAGTTATTCCTAAGACTAAATTCGGCACTGTCAAAATCATCATGTCTTTCCATTTCTAACTGATCCAGTGCAGAAGTTATAGCATCATCATCCTCTGCTTCGACTTCGATAAGATGTCTTACTTTAACGATTTCATCAATATATATTTTTGCTTTCATTACTCCTCATCCTCCCATTCTCCATTTTCACAAACTTCATCCGGAGACTCAATCCGGCTCCGTTCTACATTGCAATCTGTTAATACCTGAACTGCTGTATCAAAAGTATCTAATAATCCGCTAAGTTCATATACTTCTTCATCGATATCAACAGTGTAAATTAATCTCTGCATCCTTATTCGCTCCCTTCTGCCCTTTACAGGCTTTACAGTTGTCCGGATCTTCCCAGGGACACCCAATGCATCTATTTAGGCAATTTACGCATACTTGGGTGCCCTCCGGGATTATTGCTCCACACATTACACACCTATCAGCATCCATAAGATACCCCTCCATGGTTATATTAATTATTTATAGCCTTATATGATTATGTTGGCTTATGGCTTAACTTTTAATTGTACTAACCAACCCAAATGACAATAGCTTTAACAAATTCTGTTTCTTCAACTTTTTTATCTATCATTTTGTCATATTCTTCGACTGTCATATCGATATATTCCTCTTCATCGGATAAATCATTGGCTAACCTATCCTCATAATCATCTTTAGTTAACCACGTATCTTTATATAACGTTAAAGTTTCTATCTCCCCTTTGCTTGCGTATGCTTGGCTATAATTATATTCGCCACTCCAAGCATCTTCTCCACAAAACATTAAAATTGGCAACTCTGGATTTTCTAATATTAGTTTTCTTAAAACTGTTGTGTCATTTAAAGAACAATCTAGTTTTGTATTATTCATATTTTACTTTTCCTTTCCGCCTTAATCAGCTAAATGATAATTTCGCTTAGTCCCTGATAACCATTTTTATATCAAGGTCTCTGCTGATCCGCTTTAGATAATCATTAAGAGTAACCTCATCATTCAGGACCCTGTCAACCTGCTGATCAAATACTTCTTTATACCGCCTAGCCTGATATTTGCTGAAGCAGAATTCATCCAGCAGTGTAATCAGCGATATTGCGATTGCTACCTCTGTAGCTCGAAGCCGGATAGCAGTAGTAGCCTGCTCCAACTCCGGCCGAGTAATGTTAAGGCTTACTCCGGTAAGGTTACGGTACTCAATTTCCTTTTCGAGTGCTTCAATGCCGCCATCTCTTACTATCTTCAGCGCCATGGCCATGCCTTGATTACGTCCGGTCATTAAATCATTTACTTTCATACCGCTATTGCCTCCTTAAATCTCTTAATCCTCCTATACACTGCCTGCTTACTCAGTCCGTATATCTCGCCTATTTCCTTGTAGGTCATCTCCCGTTTCAACCGGATCATGTCCTCTATATCGGGTTTCCTAATAGTCGTATTTTCTTTTTTAAACAGCCCATCAATCATAACCTGCAAACTCATATCAATCGTATAGTCCGGCTTCAGGATGCATATAAGCAATGCATAAAAGTTTTCTTTCATGACAGTACCTTCTTTCCGTATAGCTCATCCCAGCACTTTGTATGTATAAATAATTCCCTCCGATTCGCAGTCCTGGAATATTGGAATTCACAACTGCCGGCTTGGTTCTCGGTTATTACTTTGTTGCAGATTTTACATGTCTTGCCGACTGCCTTATTTATTAATTGTTTCGTGTATTCCACCAATTCACCCCCTTAATTTTTCTGCAGTTCTTTCAGAAATTCCACCATAGCTGATTTATTTCTAATGCCTTCACGGAAAGTCTTATTCTCGGCCTCCCATTTACGGCTGGGACCTCCCAGAATAAAATATTCTTCCATGCTATATTCTGTTTCCGTTTTAGAGTAACCACCCTTGTCCCATCCGATAAATTTGTGATGTAGACTTACCCGAATAACAAAGCTTATTCCATTATCAAAATCATACCGGTAATACCGCTCGCCAGTCTCTTTTAAATCAATCCATATCGGCCAGGCTGTATAATTATCAAGCCAATCTTTCCGCTGATTATTATTCTTTAGGATCGGTAGCTCCGGCTGTACCGGTTTAGGTACATCATACATTCGCATTGACTCTTCAAGCAGTTTCATGGCATCCAATTCCATTTGCACCTGCTTTACGATCGGTGCATCCAGTTCAGTGTTTTTGTATTGTTCCAAGTCGTACTTATGATTTTGGATAGCGACTAGTACATCGACAAGTTCATATGCCGCAGTTTTATCGAAATCGTATTCCTTATCGGCCTGGATGATATCAGCTTCTACGGTTTCAATCGGTTCTGATACAATTTCCGGATCTTCTGATACGGTTTCATCCACATCGTTCACGATTTCCGGCTTAATATCCACATTTTTCGATTCATCGTTCACAACTTCTGGGATATCTGGTCTTAACCCTCTAACAATCTCGGATAGTTTCAGCTTAATTTCATCAAGACATTTCCGGGATACAGCGCGAATTTTTATTACCTCATCTTCTGTCAAATCACAGAGCTGATCAATCGTATCAATGCCGGCACGTTTCAGACAGTTATATGTTCGGACGGAAAGGTCGAGATCATCAATGGTTATTGGCTTGATAGGTTTCTCTTCCTGTTGCGACGTCGCAACAACTTTATCTGGATTTTTAATCTCTCGGATTTCTGCCACAGTGGTTGTTATGGATACCTGATCCAGCTGCTCATCAGTCATTGTTAACATTTCGGATAACTTACTACTGCTGAAATCTTTGTATTGATCAAGAAGAATGGGAGAATTACCATCCTTGCTGAACCTGTCATTAATGGCCATAAATCTTGATGCACTCGATTTTCCTATTCCGAATTCAACCTGTGCAAGTTCCCATATGTTCTGATATCCATCTTCAGTAAACAATTCATGATCCCGGATGTATTTCAGATAATACCCGATCGCTACAAAGCTCCTTGAAACACTGTTGATATTATCTCTGATATAGGTCTTTACATCTCTAAGTTGCAGATTAACATACCATTCTGAATTAGTACTGTTCTGAAGTTCCTCACTCACTTGAATCCCTCCTAAAACAACATTCCGCTTGTATCACTGACATCATCATCTCTACGCTTTTCTTCACACATGTTCTTTGCATCCAAATACTTTTTAAAACTTTCATGTAGTCTTATGCTGGCTTCTGTTTGCTCTACCATGTTCTTCGTAGCGATCTCAATCAATTCCTCAACTGTTATCATCTCTATTGTCGGATAGATATCCCATTCCTCTGGCTTCTTTGAGACAAAGCTCATTTCAGATTTTCCGCTGTGCTTTCTAGTACCTTCCATACATTGCAGGTTCAAATACTGAATTCCGCCTGTATTTTGATCCACGAATAAAACATCATGACTATTTGTCCCAACAACATGTATATGGCCATTATCATTAATTTTAATTATTGGTATTAACATCTTATTTTTCTCCTTGTCTTTTCAAGAATTCATCTTGCATCACCTTAACCAACTCCAGCAAGATTTGCCTGCACAGGTCACAATCATATTTTGCATCTATCTCGTACATCTCCTGCATCAGCTTTGGCCAATCATCCGGATTAGAAATATTTCTCCATTTTTTATAAAAAACATTGTAAGTTTCGTTGAATATATTTCGAACCTCTTCGTGAGAGAGTATATGTTTTACTTTTTCTGTAATTTGTAACACCCCTTTTCGTGCTTGTAACACCATTTTTTAATTATGTAACACCTGTGGTGATACGCTGAAACCATTGATTTTACTAGCTTTTCAAGTTTTGTAACACCGTAACACACCCTAAGTGCTCTATACGTGCGAGAGTAAACGGTAAATTATTGATTTTTTGTTTTCTACCATAAGACCTTATTTTTTGAAAAAATGGTGTTACAAGTGTTACATCACGGTTGATATTCTTTTAAAATTAATTCGAAGTCTTGGGCTCTCATTAAATCTTTATTCCTTAATGCCCTTTCAAGTATTTCGCATGTCATAGGTATTTCGTATTGAATTAATGCATTATAAATATGCTCCGGCAACACATCTCTATATTCATTAGCTGTTTCTTTAATTATTTTTTCTTTTTTCTCCTTATAAAAGTAAAAAGCTTCTTTTTGAGTTTTAAAAGTCTTAGTAATTACTTTGCCTCCGTCTTTTACAGTAGCCGTATAAGTCACTCTATTTTTACGTACATTTACCGAAACACCTGGAAGATATTGATTTCTACTTGAGGTACTTGCAATTAAAGTATTAATATTTTTAGGTAGGAAACAGCATGTATTAGGGGAATAAATCTTCTTATGCCTAGAAAGCAGGTCTTTATCAAGTTCTAAAGTACCATCAAACTCATATATATTGGTTTCGTACCACTTTTCAAAATTGGCATAATCATTCCATTCATCACAAATAGTGACATCTTTATAAATTTCAAAATTATATGTGCCTGTGCACCTATTAATCATTGATTTCCACGCTTTATATGCTTTTTTATTCATTTATTACCTCACTTTGCTAATTAAACGGTAGATCTTCTTCCTTATCCTCCGGCACCTTCATAAATTCATCCGGGATCTCTATCTGTGTATTTTCTGCTCCCGCCTCTCTAGGAAGCTTTAGAAAAACACAACGGCTTACTGATCCATTAAATCTCTTTGTCTTTGTATTCTTACCCGATTGAGTTTCTATTAAATTCTGCTTATTCGCCCATGCCAAGAATGATTTGCTTGAGAAATTACCTCGCTCACATATCTTGTTAAACGCATTATTTATGATGATTAGGTATCCGTTTTCAATAGCGCCCCATATCTCTCCCTTATAATCACCTGTGAATGTATCCGGCTTAAATTTGTTCATATTTATAGCTGCTTCTGATAGGATGAACTCATACGCTCTTTCGTTCTCAGATACTTCACCCTTGTTCTTGAGGAGATCAACGCATACATTGAAGTCAAGATATATATTATCTTCGAATATGTACTCTGTTGCTATCTTGTCGGCAGTCAGTAGTATACTCATAGGCAAGGATTGCTTTTCCTCTTTTTCAACGCCTAGCTCTTCAGCTCTGGCATTAATCCGCTGTAGGAAGTCCTTTTGGACCTCCTTGATGCGGTCAATCCCTAGTTGTTCTATGGCATCAATAAACATCTGGCCGGCAAAACCATAATTCTGCTTTATGGTTTCAACTACCTGGTTACCATTATCAAATAAATATCCATCATCCATACCGACATCAATAATTCTGTTTACCGCTCCACCCTGCATTGTTTCCGTGACTAGGGAATGCTCTCCATTCGTCAAAATCACGTTTCGCCATGTAGTAGACTTATTGAGTCCTAAATTGGCATTCGCTCTGTCCTTGCCCTTTCCGGAACAGAGCATATATACCAGCTCCGAGAAATCTCCAGAATACTTATCTTTTAATTGAGCCATATCGTCAATTAGCATTGGCAGATTGTTTAGAAAATCCAAACGAAGCTCTAAGGCCGTTACTGTACTCTTTGGATCCGTGACATACTCATTTCCTCCGGGATTCGCCCATATAGAAGCTGCTAACATAATTGCTACCGTCTTACCTTTACCCGTATCACCCCAGAGGTTTAAAACAAAGGGCAATGCATTTAGTGGTTCAATTAAGGCACTGGCCAGACTACCGATCATATAGATATTTGGTTCTAATCTTCCAGCCTTCCTTACCCGCCTTGCTAAGTCAAGCCAGGTTTCACAGGATCCTTCTTCATGAACAGCTTCAAAGGTTTCCTTAAATTTTATTTCACTATCAAAAATAACGGTCTTTCCGTAAGGCATAAATTCGCCTTGGATCCAACCCAGTTTTGATGTTGACACTTGCACTTCAATCCTCTCTATATTAAAATTTTCTATGTCTGATAAATACCGAACTAGGTTTCTAGCATTTTCTGAAGTAACCGAAACCCCGTAACCCGATAACGCCACAATCCTGTTTGCTGATGCAATTACTTCCTTATCCGTGACGATTTCTTTCCATTGATGTCCTTTTTTAAACACCAACTTTATTTTTTCCTTACCAGTCTGAGCATTTATAAGTCGCTGGATTGGCAATATAGGATGATAACAAGCAAGGATTTCCCCTCCAAACGGTCCAAATGTTCGGATACCATTACCATCAGCAATCCAATTACCACATCTCATATCCTCGTATGTTCCATCGAACTCAGTCATTCGTTCGAGATTGGCAGGCATCTGCTGTTGTTGCTTATCAAACTTGGCTTTTTCTTTTTTGTATGCCGCCACAAGCCGTGTGAATTTGGTTTTTACCCCAAGTTCCTGCGCACGCTCCTCCAGAGATAGAAGTAATCTTGCCTTGAATATCTCGTCTTGTTCCTCCATGACCTCACAAAGGACTTCGTCGGATAATATCGTGTCAGCTGTTAAGCTATTAAGTTCCTGCAGGGTAATCACCTCTTTCCAATGTAGTAATCTAGTAGATATAATTGATATTGCAGCTTATTCTGGCAGTAGCACCAGAGGTCAGATAAAGGTTCTTCATCTGCAATAATGTTTCTATAAGCATCTATGTACATCCGTATTTGCCTTAATTCCAGGTTGATTTTCTTTTGCTTATTGATCCTTTCCTGCCGCTCTTTTTGGGCTGATTTAGCCTTCCTGGTGGCGCTGAATGATGGCTTTTCCGTACCGCCCAGCAATTCAAAGGCAGTCCAGAAATCACAGTTGTTAAAATGCATCTCAATATCGAAAATATCCATGCTGCGATTACATTTAAAGCAGTAATACAGCTCATCCGATACCTTTGCGGTATAATTTTTACCATCATGACATATTGCCTTGCATCTTCCGCGCTTGATCCGGACACCGTAACGGGACAGAATGTCCGGTACCGTCACCGTTGCCTTAATAGCTTCCTTTCTCTCTTCAATCTGTTCCTTGGTCAACATGCTCACCGCCTAGAATTTCAATAATTCGTTCTCCCGTATGTAATTTGCTGCAAAATAGGAACTCACATCCGTATTTTCGCTCCATTGTTCTCATCACTTTCGCAAGGGTTTCCCCAGTCATTGCTTTGGTTTCTATGGTCTCGTAATGACCGACTTCCCAGCTTTCATCACCATTTTCATCCGCAACAATCCTGTCATCTATCCATATGCGCTTTTTTCTTCTCGGATTTTCCCATGTCTCTACGTCGTCAATGGATTTTATCCGGTTGCTGTGCTCGATCAGTATAATCAGCTTTATTCCCGCCTCCTGTGCCCGAAGGAGCTCATTTCTGAAACGGTCATGGTCCTGGCATACATTTGCGCATATCTCAGACAAGTTTTGCTTCCGATCTATAATCAGTCTGGGGTTATCCAGGGACATATAGTCCCCGGTCCACAATTTACTTACATAGTACTTAACCCCTTGTCGCTCAAATTCCGCGACTATCTTCTTTATCGCTCTAGCCTTTTCCCGGCTGTCTATTTGTATTGTCAGATTATTCATATGCGCCTCCTTAATTGAAAGGAAGTTCCTCGTCTATACTATCCGGAACATTCACCCATCCGTCATTTGCATCCGCAATGCTCGGTTCGGGCGGTAAGCTCTGCCCACTTCCGGAAGATTTACTTTCCACAAATTCCACGTTTTCAACTACCACATCAGTGGTATAAACCTTGGTTCCATCCTCTTTGATGTACGATCCAGTTTGTATCCTGCCGACAAGCCCCATTCGCTGACCTTTGTGAAAATACTTTTCGATAAATTCTGCTGTTTTGCCGAATGCTACACAATTAGGGAAGTCTGCATCAGGTTGTCCATCTTTTTTAAAGCGTCTATCCACGGCCAAGGAAAATCTTGCTATACTAAGTCCGCCATCCGTATATCTGACCTCCGGATCTCTTGTAAATCTTCCAACCAAGCTAACATTATTCATCTAAAACCGCCTCGCTTTCATTGTCTGCAGCTTCCGTCTCTTTAACTTCGACTTTACCTATAATACTTTTTAATCTATCTCTGAAGCTTTCTACCTCGGATTCCGGCACGTTAATTTCAGTAACGATACCTTGCCCTCTTTCGTTAAGCTGTACCAGATCGCCAACCTTTACCGGTACATTCGAAATGTATGTATATTCTCTTCCGGATGGTTCTCCATATCTTAAAAATCTTGCTTTAATTAAATTCATTATGCAACCTCCTTTGATTTGGTACGCTTAAGCGCATTCATTACTCTTGGAAATAATTCTTCTGTACAATCGGTTAATGCATTGAATTTATAACGTCCACAGATGGCTTCAGCACTCACTCCGGTCCGATCCAGTTCTTTCTGGATTGTTGCGACCTTAGCAGATCCTATTTTCTGCTTAGCCGTCTTAGCAGCCGCTACATCCATTTCTTTCTCACTCATAGGCATATTGCTTGATTGAGCGGGTTTGTTCGTTGGCTTCATATCTTTCTTTTGATTGGATTGTTTTCCTTTAATATCATAGCTATCAGCGTCAGGATCCTGCATTTCCTCTGTAGGTATGCAAAAAACTTGAAAACAAGCATACTTGTAAGCAATTGACATAGCCTTATTAGTTGCTTTATCACCGCTGTCCATGGCTTCACCAATAACCTTGGTCTCGATAAAGCTCCCGTCTGTAGTATAAAATTTATACATAATGGTAAGTCTCGTATAGAAAAGCAACGTACCATTTTTAGTTGTTCTCTCTTCTCGATCTTCATTTAATACTTCCGGAGCAATAAAAACTTTATTCTTAATCAAAGCAGGTTGAAGTGCATTCATGACATCATCGATTCCTCTATACATGAACCCTTGCTGCTTATTCTTTTGATCCTTTCCAATGGCTCCGATTTCGCTCATGACATTGTTAATAGCTTCATAAATCTTTCCACTTTCCATTAGTCATCCACCCTTTCAAAGAATAGTCCAATGCTATTCAGGTACATTTCTACCTGCTCCAGCTCATCCATAGTTCCGACTACGGTAAATGTAGCTTTAACTTCTTCTACTGTAAATGGAGGTTCTTCCGGTACATCAAATGGCTCATCCGTAAAAGGTTCGTCACTGACTACAAAAGGCTCTTCCGCAAACGGCTCTTCCTCAAATGCCTCTTCTTGTAGATTATCTTCCGTTTGTACCGGATCCGGTTTTGCTTCGGCCTGCTCAACCGCACGAAGCTTTTCTTCCTCCTGCTTACGCTTTTCTGCTTCAATCTCAGCTTTACGCCTCTCCTCTTCAGCAACCCTCTGCCTTTCTTCTTCAATAGCCTTTTGCCTTGCTTCTTCCCGGATACGAGCTTCCTCAGCTACTCTCTTACGTTCTAGTTCACGAATACGTTCCTCCTCGGCTCTGCGCCTGCGTTCTTCCTCTTCCTTGCGCTTCTTCTCTTCCCTGGCTAGTATTTCAGCTTTCTGCTGTTCGTATCGATTTACGTATGCTATTGCATTGGCAAGACTCAAGTCTTTCTTGTACTGCTCCAAAGCCTGGGATGCGGCTTCAGAGCTCATACCTTTGATAGTAGTAACAGCCATAACCGTGCTGGATATTGCCTCTTCCATTTCTTCGCGGATAGACTTCATCGTAACGGACACATTTTCCCACTTGCTGTTATAAATTCTGTCCAGTGGAAGATAATCACCTACTTCACCGATAAGCTCCTGATAGGCATCCTTGATATCCTGTTTCTTCTCGGTTTTCTGCTTTTCTTCGAATACTTTAACCTGATTATCGATCAGCCCGATCGGTTCATCTATAAGAGCAGTAAGCTCTTTAACTTTTGCTTCAAAGTCATCACAAGGCTTCAGATACTCCTTTTTGACCTCAATACGCCTATCATCCAAAGCTTTTTTCATCTTCCGGAGGGTTGCAATATCTTTCTTCCGTTCCGGCTTATTATCTTCGGTGACCTCAAGCTCCTTATAAACATCCATCTGTGTTGATAATTCAGCTTTTATATCTTCAAAATTCGTGGTAATAACTCCGGGCTTTTGGTTTACCCGTATCTGCAATTCATTCATAATCGCTTAACCCCCTAATATAATTTTTCCGTTAATACATGCACTCTATATCGTGCTTCAGTGATTATCTCCTGTAACTTCGTTGGATCGTCACAGTCGAGAATAGCTTCGATTTCAGCCATGTCCCTTTTTATCTCACTGAAGATACTCTTGGTATTGCAAATAGATTTATCTAATCGCTCTTGATAATGTCCTGCCAAAATCATGACCTCCTTAATATAAATTTCTGTGCATTCCGTAATCATTCGGTACCGTTACAAATGGCAGCACCTTCCGGCAGTTCTTCTCAACATACTTGTCCACGCAGTCCTCACAGAGGACATGCCCATCGATCTCATAAGCGGGATCCTGATCATACAAAGCATCTTCTGGATATAGTGGCATTGCACACATAAAACAATAGGCAGCCGGCCTACGGTCATGACAATTGCACTTTTCATCCGGATCCAGTGCCGCCCCGCAATCCGGACATACCCAATAATCTCTATACATCATTACCTATCACTCCATCTACTACTGCATAAGCACATTTCCTGCAGAGCTGATGCCCATTAAACTCAAATAAATCCTCTGTTTCAATACACCATTCACAACCATACTTCTGAATGCAAATCTTACCATCGTCCAGATAGATATCCGCTTTGTCGCCAGTGTCAATGCCAAGCGTCCTGCGGTACTCCCTTGGTAGTGTTAACCTGCCTAGATCGTCAAGACTACGTACAACCCCTAATGGCTTTTCGCCCGCTTGCTCTGCCCGAATTATATTTCCGTCTAAACACATATCAATTTCTTCTCTATCCCGCATATGTAGGCTTTTTCTATATTCTCTTGGCAGCGTAATTCTACCTAAATCATCTAATTTTCTTACTATTCCTTTTACCATATTGACCTCCTTTAAATTACTAATCATCTCGCTAATTCTTATCTGCTCGATGAATAGCTTTGTATAATTCGGCTCTAAAAGTAGTCCTAAATCTCTTAAACACCTTATATACCCATGTGCAATCCCGTGGTTATGATAAGCATCCTTTAGCTCTGCATCAGATGAATTTTCCGTAAGCATGTCCGCATTATTCTGTAAATCTAGTACGGTATTGACTGCCTCTGCAATATCTTTTTTCTCTACGTAAATCAGCCCCTGCTTTGTTACTTCTGATTTCATTGATTCGCCTCCAGTTCTGTGCTAAAATAGCACTATGATGTTTTTGTTTTGAGCCTTTGCAGTTCCCGCTGCTGGGCTCTTTTTCTTTTTGTAGCACACCTGGGGCATTCATATCCGGATTTAGGTGTTTTCTGAAGGATAGATACACCCCAGCGTAACCCACAGTAAACACATTCCTTTTTCATGTTCGCCTCCTGCGCCGCTGCTCCATGCGCTTTTGCTCCAGTATGTAGGCGTGCTTTTGCTCGATTCGGTTCATGTCCTCTTCAACTTCTATCCAGTTAGGCAGCAGCTTAAAATTCCACAACACTTGAAACAATCCTTTTGCCATAAACAATACATTCCGTGCAGAATTGATTTCTGCAAAGGTACTACTTTCTGATACAGCATTGGCTGTGTTTAGATAG
>DOWG01000077.1:9745-10606 GCA_003519685.1 Lachnospiraceae bacterium | reverse complement strand
TCAATTGTGATAATTTCCAGGTTCATTCTCTTTCACCTCCTCAATGGCTTGTCCACCGGTTGCCGCCTAAGCGGTTTTCTCTTGAGCATTTAGCTGACGGAGCATGTTATCAGCAACCCTCTGAAGTATCTCAATAGACTCTTCTTTGCTACGAATAAAATCGTCATAAATCCTAATCGTTGCATTTCCATTTTTATGTTCTTCTACTAACATTCCACCGCCTCCCTTATATTTTATGAACTACCGTTTGTACTTGTTGTCTATTCTTCACTCTCGTATGTAATGTTTTCGTAAGCAAATCCAACCATCTTAGACACGATGCTTCTAAGGCTTTCACCTGTTTCATCCGCTACCTCTAATACCTTGTTGTAGCTTTCTGCATCAATCCTCACTACGGCCTGTCCCTCATCGAGAGGTTGCCGTTTCTTCCGTTTTAAAACTAATGTTGGCATACTATTGACCTCCTGAATTTATTGTAATTGCTCCATTATTCTCCTATGATGTAGTTACAGGCTATTGCAGTAGCCGAGCACACTGGAAAGGAGAACTCTAATGGATAAAAAAATAGTTACTCATGAAATTGCCATGACTGCAGCCAAATGCTTTGTTGATTCAAACAAACCCGACTACATACATCGCGGAACCGATGGGATCGTTGAAGATATGGTTAAATATTATTTGAAATCATATGACAAAGCTGTACAAGAATTAGATCATGCGCATCCTAAAAAAGACGGTATATCCTTTTTAAAGTAACTACAGTTCTGTAATGTAAGGCAATATTGTTTGTGTATCATGAAGTATGTCTATTGCCCTCTGCGTGGACATGTATTCCTTGCCAGCCAGCAACAATACAATTTC
>DOWG01000077.1:0-9542 GCA_003519685.1 Lachnospiraceae bacterium | reverse complement strand
ACGTTGACAATTGCACCATCAATATTCATTGTCTTTACTACTGCCATTAAATCACCTCATTACGCTTTGATATAAGTTATGTAGCTCTGGTTGTACTTGTTGCCAGTAACCTAGCCCTCACAGGCTAGGCTGTTTGCTTTTCAGTAACTTTCTGCATATCACTTAGTCCCCTGGCATATACAAGCACCAGCTGCTTGGCATTCATATCCAAGGTATTCAGGATGTCTTTAATATCCTGTGCCTCTGCTATATCCTCTTCTGTCAAATGTGTATATTTTGTCATGCTCTTTCACCTCCTATCCTACTTTTGTTTGTTGCGCTTTCTTCTTTTCTTCCTTATAATGGATTTACCGTGTACCGGACGGAATACAAAAGAAAGGAGAAAAAAGCCCATGAATAACTATCAACATAACAAAACCGAAATTCATAAATTCACTAAAGAACTTGATACCATGTTTGATAAAATGAATTCGCTGGGCAATTCGGAAGTTGATTTAAATGCCCTGTTCAGTCGTGAGTTCATGATGGCACATATCCGGGTAACTACATTTGAGGATTTCTTAAAAGTCGGCAATTTTAATGTCAAATCGAAGGCTGACTTTGAAGCAATCCCAGATGATGTGTTTGACGAGTATGTTTTGACCCATACGGATTTTTCATCGTGGGATGAAATACTTGAAACCGCTACTGATGATTACATCCAGTCGCAGTTAAATTTCTAAGCTTTTCCGATACTGAGTCGGATAATGCGTCCACTTCCTTCAAAAGCTCAATTATCCGGCTCAGCTTTTTGGTAGCTTCCTCTGTATTAATTTTGATTGATAACTCGGGTATCTCCATCTCTCTTCACCTCCTATCCTACTTTTGTTTGAGCTAAGCCGTTGTAAATGGCTTTACTAACCGAAATATCAAGCCCATACTTATCAGCCAAACCCATAAGATTAACCGTATCCTCTAAAATCGGTTGCCTATCCACCAGCATTTCAGGCGACATAGCTTCCTTTTTCACCATTTTGGGATAACCGTACTTATTTGACACGGCTTTATTTGCTATGGTGTTCGCCTTGATAAAATCTACTTTTACCGGCTTTCTCAATGCGGTATTAAGCTTAGCCATAGCTTCTTTCTGATGGTCCTTGTCCAGCATCCGGAACACCTGAAAGCCTTCAAGACCGGATAATTGACGAAGAGTTTTTAGCATTTCATAAACCCAACGTTTAAACTCTTTAGCTTCTTTCTTCCGGCTCTCGAAAACAGCCTCATAAATTCCATATTCATTTACAATAAGCATCATCTGCTGACCGCCTGCAGTGGAGAGGGGGGCGTTTGAAACGACATCCTTTGGAAGTCTTTCGTTTATCCTTTTAGCAGTTAAATCAAGTGCCGCCGCTATATCAGCAAGAACCGCCCACCATTCTCCATCTTTTTCTACAAACCGGATTTTATGTCCTGCCCAGGTTTCAATTCTTATGTTCATTGATTTCCTCCTTTCATGTGTCCTAAGCACATTATATGCGCTATTTATGTGCTTGTCAATACTTTTTTACATCTTTATTTTATTTTTTGTGCTTGACAAACACTAACTATCCGATATAATTTAGATATAGGACAAAAAGAAAGGTGGTGGTGCATTTGAACGAAAGAATTAAGTATCTAAGAAAAGAAATATTTAAAATGAGTCAAGATGAGTTTGGAAATCGAATAGGAATTTCAAGGTCAAATGTTGCAAATATAGAGATTGGCAGAATAAATATTACCGATAGAGTTTTATCCGATATATCTTCCGAATTCAACGTCAATGAGCACTGGCTCCGAACTGGTGAAGGAGATATGTTTCTAACCCTTCCTCCAGAGGACGAATACATAAAGGCTGCTGCGGAGATATCAAAGGATCCTGACGATGAGATTATCCGTCAGATAATCATTGAGTACTGGAAGCTTAATCCGGAAGGTAAGAAACATCTTAAGGAATTCATCCATAATATTATCCAAAACATAAATAAAGAAGAGTAATATTGTTCTACTCTTCTCAAATTAATGGCGCAGGAGGCCTGTATGGGTACATATGATAAATTTTTTCGCAGCATTATGTCCGGGCAAAACGATAAAAACATATCTTTTAATGATTTTAGAAAATTTATCTTGTCTCTGGGATTTAATGAGCGAATAAAGGGAGATCACTTCATATACTCTAAAGAAGGGATAGAAGAAATTTTAAATATACAGCCAAATGGAAATAAGGCAAAGCCGTATCAAGTGAAGCAAGTAAGAAATATCGTGCTAAAATATAAGATAGGAGGCAATAAGAATGCATAAATACGAAATAATTATTTATTGGAGTCAAGTAGATAACGCTTTTATAGCTGAAGTACCTGAATTGGCAGGATGCATGGCAGACGGAAAAACAACAAGGGAAGCTCTTGAAAATGTGGAAATTATTATAAGCGAATGGATCGAAACAGCAAAAGAACTCGGCCGCCCTATCCCAGTTCCTAAGGGTAGAATGACATATGCATAAAAGTAACGAGATTGCGAATGAAGCATTGTGATTATGTTGAAATAGAGCTGCATCCAAAAAAGAAGAGTAGTATTTATTTCTACTCTTCTTCTCAAATTAATGAATGATTGTTTTGACGAAAGTATATATCTTAACAAGTATATCATAATCGTCTATGCCTTTGATTAGGTTGATTATGTAAGCCTTGATATCTTCGTTACTCATTTGTATCCCCCTTTTCAAACGCACGTTCTAAGGTAGCTTATTCCAGTATAGAACGCCCGTTCTACTTTTACAAGCCGTATTTGTAACTTTTGGTAGATTTATTTTACTTCCTTTGCTATAATGGTAAATGATGTAATAATTATAACAGCAAAGGGGAGAGATAATTAATATGTATCCAAAAAAGAAGTGGTATTTAAAAACGTGGTTTATATGCTTATTGTTTGCATTTTGGTTTTTTGTATTTCCAGGATTAATAGGCTTAATACTTTTAATCCTGCAAGTAAATGAAAACAAAAAGCTTCTAAAAAAGTATGGAGAAATTGATAAGCTTGATGATTTGACTCAAGTAAAAAGAAATGATTTGCAGCAAGCTACTTTAATGTTAGAGAACGAAAAAAAAGAGATGATAGATCGAAACGCAAAGCTTGCAGAGAGTTTGGAGCTTAAGAATAAAGAATTAAGACTTTCAGCTGAAAAATTAACAACTGAAATTCTTGAATTAGAGAAACAAGTATTAATTCATCATTATTCCTTTTCGGACTATGATGGCCTAACATCTGAAGAATGTAAAAATAGATTAAGTCTATTAAAAGTAAAGACAACTGAATTGATAAAATCAGACAAAGCTATTAATATAATAAGTGACAATAATGTCGCCAAAAAAATTATCAACAATAATCGGAAACAAATATTACGATTATTCAACTGTGAATGCGATAACATTTTACTTAATTTATCTGTAAAAAATATTGATACATCTAGAAATAAAGTCCAAAAATCCTTTGAAACAATTAACAGCATTTTCTCTACAGATGGTATGTCTATCAGTAAAGAATTATTAGAATTAAAGCTTGAAGAGCTTAATCTTGTTTATACCTCTGAACTGAAAAAAGAACAAGAACTTGCAGAGCAAAAAGCTATAAAAGAACAAATGATTGAAGAAGAGAGAGTAAGACGTGAAATAGAACGTGAAAAATCCAAGTTAGAGAAAGATCAAGCCCAATGTAATAACGAAATTAGCAAATTACTGCAGTATCTGCAGAAAACTGAAAATGATATTGAAAAGCAGCTATACATAGACAAAATCAAAGAACTTGAGGATAAATTAAAGCAATTAGAAACTGACAAAGCAACCGTGTTAGAACGTGAAGCAAATGCAAAAGCTGGATATGTCTATGTAATATCCAATATAGGCTCATTTGGAGAAGATATATTTAAAATAGGAATGACAAGAAGATTAGAGCCCATGGATAGAATTAAAGAATTAAGTAGTGCCTCCGTACCTTTTGAATTTGATGTTCATGCAATGATATTTAGTACAGACGCTCCTTCATTAGAAACCGCTCTTCATCAACATTTTGAAAAACGTAGTGTTAATAAAGTTAACTTAAGAAAAGAATTCTTTAAAGTTTCAATAAATGAAATAGAGTCATTCGTAAAGGAAAACTATAATAATACTGTAGAATTCACTAAAACTGCAATTGCTAAGGAATATAGGCAATCTTTACAAATTGCATAACTATTTTTTAAACCGCCCCTGCTACCAACAGAGACGGTTCCGCAATAGAGGCAGATAAGGAGCTGGTGATAATATGCAATATGTAATCTATCTTAGAAAATCCAGAGCAGACATTGAAGCTGAAGCTCATGGTGAAGGTGAAACCCTACTTCGGCATGAAAAAGCACTTCTTGATCTGGCTAAGAGGCAAAAACTTAATGTAACAGAAATATACCGGGAAGTTGTTTCCGGTGAAACTATTTCTGCACGTCCAATGATGCAAAAGCTCCTTGAAGAAGTCGAGCAAGGCATATGGACGGGCGTGCTTGTTATGGAGATAGAACGTTTGGCAAGAGGCGACACCATTGATCAGGGTATTGTTGCCCAGGCTTTTAAATATACGGGGACTAAAATTATAACACCTATGAAAATTTATGATCCATCAAATGAATTTGATGAAGAATATTTTGAGTTCGGTTTGTTCATGTCCAGAAGAGAATACAAAACCATAACGAGACGTATTCAAAGGGGTAGAATTGCATCCGTTAAAGAAGGTAAGTATATCTCTTCTGTGGCACCATACGGCTACAATAGAGTTAAAATAAAAAATGATAAAGGGTATACTCTTGAAGTTAATCCTCAGCAAGCCGAAGTCATAAAAATCATATATAATCTATACACTGTAGGCGAACTGCAGCCGGATGGTACATATGAAAAACTAGGCTCCGTCCGCATTGCGAGAAAGCTGGATAGTTTGGGAATCAAACCTATGATAAATGACACCTGGTCAAGAGCATCCATTCAGGATATCTTAAAAAATCCTGTCTATATAGGGAAAATTCGCTGGGCTTATCGTAAGGAAATAAAATCTGTTAGTAATAATGAAATAATAGTAACCCGCCCCAATTCAGATGACTATATATTGGTTGATGGTATGCATGAACCAATTATTGATATGGATACATTTAACCAGGCCCAAAAAATACTATCAAAACGTGGCCAGCCTCCCGTACCAGGCAGCAATGTTTTAAAAAACCCGCTTACTGGAATAGTTTACTGTGGTAAGTGCGGTGCCATGATGACCAGGCTGGCAAAGAATAAAAAAACCCAATATGATGCATTAAAGTGCCCCAATCGATATTGTGATAACATCTCATCTCCTCTTTATCTAGTAGAAAATGTATTAATAGATGAACTAAAAAAGTGGCTATCGGAATTCAAAGTGAAATGGAACGTAGAAAAGCTTGATGTACCATATTCGCAAGCCATTAAAGATAAAGAAGCCGCAATAAAGCAAACAAAACTGCAGCTTGATAAGGTTAACGAGCAACGAGAAAGAACCTTCACTTTTCTGGAACAAGGAATATATACTCCCGATATATTTACAGAAAGAAATAAAAAGTTATCCGATCAGATTAATGTTATAGAAAGCACTATACGGACGCTTGAAAGAGATCTTTTAATATTAAATGAACAGGCAGAGAGAAATGAAGTGTTTATTCCTAAGGCTGAACACATCCTTGATGCTTATGAAAACTTAAAGTCTGCATCTGCAAAAAATGAAAGCCTTAAAGAGATCGTTGAGAAAGTTGAATATATTAAAACAGAGCCTAATCGGAAGGGTAACCGCGATAATGCAAACTTTAGTATCCATATTTATCCTAGGGTTATAAAGTTCTGACAACCACCTGTGACCTGCATGGTACTATGTATAACCCCATTCATATGTCATCAGCAAAACATAATCTGCGATCGCACCAATCGCAGGATAATCATGGGCTTCATAAAGCAGACCCGTCATTTCCCCAGAAGTTTTCGGTGCCAAAGCTACCAGCGTAAGCAACCCAAGCGGCTTGAGTCTGCTTTGTACGTTCTTAATAAAATCGATAAAGTTCTGCCGATCTTCCGGCAGTATAAATTCAAAATCAATGTCCAGACCGACATATCCTTTTTCCTGCATAGTAGAAATAATATTATCAATTAGTCTATCCTGCCCTTCCTTGTTGACAAACATATCATGGGCAATTTGCGTATCAAATTTACCTTCCGCATTCATTGGCGCAAGCATCATAATGGATGCCACTCCAAACTCCTTCCCCAGAGCAATCAGCTCCGTATCCTCAATCGGTATCAGATCTCCCTGCGAAGTAAATCCATAGGTAAACAGGGATTGATACGTAAGAAAGGATAATGTCTTTCTTAATACATTCCGGTTGATGAATGGATAGGCGTATCCGTTCAATATTACATTATCAATTGGTTCTTCCCCTTTAAAGGTAATTACTACCTGCTCTCCCGGTGTCAGGATCTCATTTTCGGCAATCCTTGGATTGTTCCGAAGGATTTGCGCAGGATTTACCTTGTACTGCTGTGCAATGCTAAATAAACTATCTCCCTCCGCAATCGTATGAACGGTTTCAGGCACACGTATTCCTAAGCTCTGCCCGATCACCAGGTTATCGGGATTGGGCAGTTCATTATCTATTATAATTCGTCCCGATGAAATTCCATATTGTTCTGCAATCGTACCTAGTGTCTGCCCTGATTGCACTACATGAATTTGCATAGTATCCTACCCTCCGGTAAATGCGCTTCATAATTAATATATGCCATTGGAGTATGGTTGTGAAATGCAGACTTATTTGCGTTTTTATCATTTTTTAATCTTAAATATTGACATGTGTAGATCATCGATATATAATATATAGGTAATCTATATATTGAGGAAAGCAAAGAGTAAAAATTTTTTAAATCTTTCACAACGGGAATGTCAATTCACATAGCAAGTTTGTGTCCGCGCCCGGTGGGCGCATGCGCTGCATCCACAAATTTGTATATGCGTATTGTCTCGTAAACGAACTGGCAAAAGCAGCGCAGAAATGAGGAGAATTATGATTGATAAAAGCCTGATTACAGGCAGTACAACAACCCTTATTCTAAAATTACTGGAGGAACGGGATATGTATGGGTATCAGATGATTGAGACCCTTGCAAAGAAATCGGACGATACCTTCAACTTGAAGGCCGGTACCTTATATCCGATTCTGCACAACCTTGAGAAAGAAGGAATGGTAGAATCCTATGAGGAGAAAGCAGACGGAGCCAGGATTCGTAAATATTACCACTTAACCTCCAAGGGCAGGAAGCTTCTGGTCGGGAAGAAGCAGGAATGGGTGGAATATACTACAGCTGTCAATAAGGTGTTGAATGGAGGTGTTCGTATTGCCGTCATCGGATGAAATTAAAAAATACAGTGCAACCGTCTGTGAACAAGTCAGATGGAAAAAAGTGCATGCAGGCATTGCTAAAGAGATTGAAGATCATCTTTGTGACCAGCGCGATTCCTATCTATCCGAAGGAGAAGAGGAAGAGGCCGCTACGCAGAAGGCAATCCTGCAAATGGGTGATCCGATCCATGTTGGAATCGAACTTGATAAGACGCATAAACCGAAGCCCCAATGGCTGCTGATCCTACTGACAATGGCTTTAATGCTGGTGGGAATCGGAGGAAGTTATATTCTTGATGGTTCTGATACATCCGTAAGAACTTTTAGTATTTTTCCCTACCTCCTTGCCATAGTAATATTTTTTGTCGCTTATTTTCTGGATTTCACAACCCTTGCAAAATATCCAAAGGCATTTTACTTTACAATTTTATTCCTTAGTATGGCTGCTCTTCCTGTTGCCTCGAACATAAACGGAAGATCCTTTTTCTTCTTTGCCGGATTTTCATTCAGCCTGTCTTATTTTGCTTTGATATTTCCCCTTGCCTATGCAATGCTCCTCTATGCTATGCGAAATAAAGGTCCCCGGGGAATTTTGCTCTGCGGAATCGGTTCTATCCCCTATGGAATTATATTATTACTGGTTCCGTCCGTTACCGGTTTCGTGCTCTATGCGCTTACCGCATTAACCTTATTATTTACCGCAATAAGAAAAGGATGGTTTGGCGGGAGTAAAAGGCAGGGCTATCTTATGTTTCTTCCAGTTGCTTTATCCGCCATCGCAGTGATGACAATATTTGCACTCCAGCCCTCCCAGAGCGTGCGATTTAAAATACTGCTGAATCCTTCCTCCGATCCCAGGGGATATCAGACTGCCATGATACGCGATCTGATGTCCGGTGCGGTATGGATCGGCAAGGGAGCCACTCCGGCGCAATTTGACGATCCTGTATTATCGATTCCGGGGATTAATACAGATCATGTACTTACTGTATTAACACATAATTATGGTTGGATCGTGTTTATAGGCATTACGCTATTATTTATTGCATTTTCCGCTTTCGGTTTCTATTATGTATTCAAGCAGCGAAGTGTACTGGGCTTGATGGTATCTCTGTCGATCCTGATGACCTTTGTAATGCAGTTTGTTTTATACATGGCCGATAATTTAGGATATGGCTTACTATCTTCCTTGTCCTTACCTTTGGTATCCTATGGGAGGGCGGCATTATTTTTGAATGCCGGATTAATCGGTATTATGCTCTCCGTATTTCGAACCGGGGATGTAATTCGGGATGGTTTTCAACCCTTTACTAAGAATGCATCCTTTCTTTCCTATGAAGACGGAAAGCTGATCATCAATTTGAAAGGGTAAGAAGGATAATGACAAATAAAATTGCATCCATTGTTAAATTATTGTATAATACCTTTAAACAGAATCTTAGGAGGGTGAAAGTGCTGTTGCGTTCGCTTTGCAACAGCTCCACAAAGTTTGTGTCTGCGCGGTATCCACAAACTTCATGATACACAAAAAAGCCGCGCAGAAACGAGGTAAAAATGAATCATTTTAAAGAAATATCCCCAGAATCAATTCGCAAGAATACGTTCCAGCTCATCGGTAAAGAATGGATGCTGATTGCTGCCGGTGACGAGAATAAGGCGAATTCAATGACTGCATCCTGGGGCGGCCTGGGTGTCATGTACGGCAAAAATGTTGCTTTTATCGTAGTTCGCCCGCAGCGTTATACTAAGGAATTTATTGATAAGGAAGATACTTTTTCATTAAACTTTTTTGAAAAAGAATATAAAGATGTTTTAAAGTACATGGGAAGTGTCTCCGGCCGGGATGAAGATAAGATCGCCAAATCAGGCTTGACATTAGAATATTCCGATCATACCCCCTACTTTAATGAAGCAAGAAATATATTAATCTGCAAAAAGCTTTTTAAGCAGGCTTTGCAGGGTGAATCCTTATTAGATAAACAGCTGGTTAACACCTGGTATCCAAATAAGGATTATCATGACCTCTATATTGCTGAGATAACTAAGGCATTGCAGATTACGAGATAGCGTTCCTGATAAAGAGTGCACCCACCGG
>DOWG01000190.1:2141-2524 GCA_003519685.1 Lachnospiraceae bacterium | reverse complement strand
GATGGAACAACAAAAGTATTCAAAGGTTACCGAATTCAACATAATGATGCCAGAGGACCTGCTAAGGGAGGTATCCGCTTCCATCCCCAGGAAACGGTTGATACCATTCGCGCATTATCCTTGTGGATGACTTGGAAATGTGCTGTTGTAGATATCCCATTGGGCGGTGCAAAAGGTGGAATTATCTGTGATCCCCATAATATGTCCATGGGAGAACAGGAAAGATTGTGCCGAGGATATGTCAGACAATTGGCAAAGGTTATGGGGCCTGTCCGTGACGTACCGGCTCCCGATGTTATGACGAACGGTCAGCATATGCTATGGATGATGGATGAATACGAAACGATTTATGGTGGTCGTTACCCTGGTACCATAACAGGTAA
>DOWG01000190.1:0-1907 GCA_003519685.1 Lachnospiraceae bacterium | reverse complement strand
AATGGATTGCACAGGATGTTGATATTCTTCTTCCCTGTGCACTAGAAAACCAAATTACACCGGAAGCCCTTGCTAAAATTAGTGATAAGGTAAAGGTTATCTGTGAGGGTGCCAATGGACCAACCACGCCGGATAGCGATGAGATTATCAAGGAAAAAGGCATCTATCTTATTCCCGATTTTCTTTGTAATGCCGGTGGTGTTACCTGCAGCTACTTTGAGCAAGTACAATGTAATATGAACTATTTCTGGCCGAAGGAAGAAGTATTAGACAAACTCGATCAAAAGATGACCCGTGCGTTCCATGCCGTTCATAATCTATCTAAGGAAAAAAATCTATACATGCGAGATGCAGCCTATGTAATTGCAATTAATCGTGTTGCTGATGCAGTGAAGCTACGGGGCTGGGTATAATATATAGATTAAGAGTCTTTTCGACTTATTAGAGCACCAGTCAGATAGAGCCTCCATTATGGAGGCTCTATCTATTATGATTTGTGAAATGATACATTTTATTGTTTTGCAACATTCTTTGCCCCTATAGCTCTAAAACGCGCACTTTCTATTACTCCCAGCTACTATCATCATAATACTGCTCTGGTGCTTCACCCTTTATGATGCCTATCCCACATTCCTCTGTGTGTTCGGTTGATATACGTTTTACCGTGATCTGAAAATGCCATTCATCCCCAAAATCAAATAAATATTCAAACTGCATTCCTTCATATGGCATGAGTTCTGCCAAAGAAGTCGTATCTGCATGCCATAATTCGTCCACACACTCCGGTGCAAAATACCTTCTTCGAGAAGTTCCCGAGCCAATTTGAAAATAATACAGATGATCCATGTCAAAATCAACACTCTTTTGTATCAGATAATGCAAATCGTCCAGAGTAAACTGATCCCCCATTATTATTTCCCTGATACAGGGACCAATCGTTATTTTAAATTCAATTGTATGATTCCCCGTTTCCACGGAATATTCCCAAAAACCCATTAACTTCTCTTCCATGTTAGCGGAATCGTCTTTTGTTATATTTTTTATGGCGGATAGCACTGTACTCACATCCGGATAATAACAAAATTCACTACCGTGTTTTCTCAATAACTTTTCCAAAGCATGTCCTTCCGCTGTCGGATAAAGCGCCTTTATTCGAAACTTATTTTCTTTATCCTCTTCTTTTTCATCTAACCATTCAATGCGAATCAATTGGAATAAGGCCAAAAGACGGATCTCCGGGATATAATAACTTCCCCAGAATGTTGCTGCACGTTCCCTGAATGGATCCGGCAGTGCTTCCTCTCCCCTTACTTTTCTCATTGCCCTAAATACTCTTTCTTCCATATTAGACGGATAGGGATTACCCAACGCTTCTCGATATTCTCCAAGCCATACCGACATCATGAGAATATACTGTTCCATAGCCGACATTTGGCAAAACGGTTGATATCTTTCACTTTTTTGAATGGTCAAGCCTTTTCCACGTTTTTTCGTAATCTGCAAAATACCGGCACGTACCGAAAAGAAATAGAAAAAATCAATCACTGTATAATGGTCTTGTAACCATCCATAGGATTGATATTTTTCTTGCACTAGATCAAACAGACCGTTCAGTGCAAAACAGTCCTTTTTCCCAATATGCCCTGTACGCTTCGACAGCTGCACTTCATTCTGCTCCAAATAATCTAAGAAGCATTGATATTCTTTTCCTAATTTTTCTGCTGCATTTTGAAATAATATCATACGATCTCCTTTTTCAATGACGGATGTTCACTTTTTTATCTCATTGGCTATTTTAGCTTCATTTATACATAGAATTTTGAAACTTAATGGTTCTATTATATCCTATTAGAGAGTTATTTTTCAACTTCAAAAACAGTTTTCTATAAAGCAAAAAAAGTCCAAAA
>DOWG01000060.1 GCA_003519685.1 Lachnospiraceae bacterium | reverse complement strand
GAGTAGGTTCGGAAACTCATAAGTAAATATACAGCTTTTATGCATAAAGCCCAAATTCCGATAAATCCTTGCCATAGACACTGCTTCGTATAAAAAAGGGCATGGCAAACAAACCTGCCGTATACCGGCAAGAAAAAATTAAGCTATTTTATCTAGAAGGTTAAGCAGTTTTTTGGATTTGTTCTTTCTTACGTCTTGCATCCAAGTGTATCTGAGTACATGCAAGCATGGTAAAGAAGGAATAACGTTTTTTACCACGGATTTTCATATGCTCCACATGATAATCATTGAGAATTCTGGTATTGATACGCTCTGAACACGTTCTGGTTTTGAACTTATCCTTGAAAGCTTTTGTGCCTCGTGGGACAGGTGTAAAAATTCTGGGATCATCAGACGGTTTGGTATAGATAACTCTGCCATATTCAGAGGGAGAGCATTCTGCTTTGCAGGAACACTCTTTGATTTTCCCACAGGCAAGAGGACAACGCCATTTGCGACGGTTTTTATCATTGCAAATGCCCCAGTTCACCATGGGATGTCCGCCAGCACAGATGGGGACCCCCTTTTCATTAACGGTAACAGCACCGGGGTAGGCAAGGTTACCGTTATTGGAAGGATTTAAGTCAATGAAAGGAATTATATTCCACTCGTTGCACAACTCATAAGTAGGATAGTTGTCATGAGCTGAATCAAGAACAATGTTTTTGATGGGAAGATCAGGGCAAAGTTCACGGTATTCAGCTAATGCAACTACCCCAGAAACACCGTCATGACGATTTGCATTTAAAATACGAAAATAAAGTGGCAGATCCGTATGATATTGCTTGCAATAGCAGGAAAGAAGGTAAATGGTATGTCCATAAAACCATATCTCCTTGCTGCTGTCCCATCCCCAACGTGCACCCGGATCAGAAAAGCGGCGGTTACATTTACAGTTCCAATTACCATCAGCTTTACATGTACAGGTCTTGATTCCATAGCTGGAAGAAGATACAGGAAGACAGGTACCATCGCCGGCTACCGTGAGTGCAGAAGAATCAATTAATCCGCATTTGGTAGATGGAATGACAGCAAGTTTTACAAAAATTTCTTGCAGAAGACGTTCAAAGGAAGCAAAAGAATGATTTGCTTTTGCGGCCAAAGCTACTTGTTTTATTACACCTGGTTTACGAACAGGAAGCTTCTGCCCCTTTTTCAGTTTACCTTTCTTGGGTTTGCGATTGAAATTATAGCGGTAAAGGTGTTTTAAAGCATCCCGTTCCAGATCAGAATTGCGGAGCCAGAGACGATTGATAAAATCGTAATGGGAACCAAGTGAAGGAAGTTTATTCCCAGTACAACCAATCAGAAAAGTAAGTAAAGAATCGGAACGCAGATGGGCATGCCATTTTTTGATACTGGTAAAACCACAATCAATCATTAGCATGAGGGAACGAAATATCTCAGGCTGAAGAATGGCTGGTCTCCCGGTTGAAGAGTAATAAGGTCGTAGTACATCAAGAAGTAAATCAAGATCAAGCATAAGCAGTTTATCAAGGGAATTCTGATAGGAACCTTGTAAACGTAATCGATCCGATTCAGATAAAGAGTTAAGACCATCAGAAATAAATTGACGGTACTGGCTATGTAGTCTCCAACATTTTAGCATAAGCGAAACCTCCTAAAAAGTTAATATATTTAAGGGCTTCGCCGCAAATTTTTTTACATTTGTCAAGTGTTTTATTCAAAAAAATATGCAAAAATGTTGAGGTGCAATAGATTTTAAGAAGTAAGTAAAACGTAGAGAATATAAGGAAGTTAGAGTTTCCGAACATTCTCTTTATAACTAAGGGGGGTAAACAAGTCAATATCTGTCTTGAGGTTAATATTGAAACAGAAAAATACAGTTGAAATTAAAGATCAATTTACGAAAGCACAAACTCCATTACTTTCTATAAATTTTTAACTTCTAACTGTATTTTGAGAAAAGCATTAATATAAATCATTATTTCTTTGTAGAGCTGGATGCCTGTGCTGAACTCTTTCCGCCTTTCTTCTTCGGTGCCTTCTTCGGATTCTTATCTCCCATTTTATTCACCACCTTATAGGTTTATCCAAGAGACTGTTGCAGAACGAATGCGAAGGATATAAAAGGTCCGTATGCTTCCTGTAATGCAACCGTCACTTTGATTCCCATTTTAATGCAATTGATTCACATTGTCAAACAATATTTCCACTTTATTGGAAGGTGTTAGGGTGCTATTTGAAACTTGACAGGGTAATTTATTTTAAGACCATCGATGAATTCAGTACGGGGGTACTATATAAAAACAGCACCTCCTGATTGTCAAAGATAATGAAGTTTTCTAAATAGTCACTTGCAATATATCGTAGATCAACCAAGGTAACCTTAGAATATCCCTCCAGTAACAAAGGAATCAGGCTGCTGCCAAAGGAGTCACGGAATACGATCAGCTCTTTCCTGCTCGCTGCATGGGGATTCTCTATAAAAAGCAGAGGAGCGGCACCCGACAGGTATCCTTCATAAGGGTCTTTCCCCTTCATTTTCTCCATATCATAGACCGGAGTTGTCTGATTCGTTTCCACATTATAAACCGTACAGTCACGAATGGCATCATTGGGGAGATAATATAATTTTTCCGGTTCCAGAGGCAGAGCAG
>DOWG01000233.1 GCA_003519685.1 Lachnospiraceae bacterium | reverse complement strand
CGGTGGCTGACTTTACCGCATTCCTGGCGGATCATCCGGGATACCGGGAAATCTTTCGCAATTATGATGATGCCGCACTGCACCGGGGCGATGTAGAAAAGCTCTTAAGCCATGCTCTGTATTTAGACTTTGCAAAGATTTACCGATTTGCTAATGCAGAGCAGAAAAGGGATCTGGACCTTCTCTTCTTTCGCTACGAGGTGACTATATTAAAGTCCTGTATCCGTCTGGTTTACAGCGAAGAAGAGGACTACGATCTGAATGTTTTTGATCCGTTTTTTATAAAGCATTTGAAAATTAACGTACCTGCGCTGTCTGCCTCTTCCTCTATGGAGGAATACATCCGGAATTTAAAGGGGACACCGTATTATCCTTTCTTTGAAAAGCTCCAGGCTTCCGGTAATCCGCTCAGCTCCTTTGATTATGAAATGCACCTGGATCAGTATTATTTCCGGAAGGCATGGAAACTAAAAGAAAAGCTGCTGACCGGAGAAAACTACCAGGCTTTCACAAGCCGGCTCGGTACGGAGATTGACCTGCTGAATATCATGTGGATCTACCGTTCAAAAAGCATCTATAACCTGGAAGCTGCGGATATCTTATCCTATATTCTTCCGATCACGTACAAATTGACAAAGGAGCAGCTGACCAGGATGGCTACCACGAATTCCATGGATGAGTTCATGGATATTATGAAAAATACCGCTTATAAAGAAATGTACCCCGCACTGCTTAATCACACAATGGAAAGCAAATATAGACAACTCGTAAGGAAGGTATATCAATTGAATAAGAGGAAATATCCCTCCTCCATGGCGACAGCCAATGATTATCTATATCAGAAGGAGCTGGAAATAGGGCGTTTGATTACTGCTTTGGAATGCATCCGTTACCGGCTAAGCCCCCAGAACAGACTATCGTATATTTTACAATAATGCGGAGAATACCATACCGGTGTTTCTCCGCCAGAACGAATTGGAGGTGTCATAATTGATTGAAAAAATGAAGTTTTTAAGTATTACCGGTCCTAAAAGTGAATTTGACCGCATTGTTAATGTTTATCTGACAAAGTATGATATCCATCTTGAAAATGCTTTGGCAGAGCTTAACACGGTCCGCAACTTAAGGCCCTTCGTTGAAGCCAATCCATATCGGGAATTAATTGATAAATCGGAGGAGCTTACAAACCTCCTCGATCAGAAAGATCCCGCAGGGGACGAAATCATCCCCGCAGAAAAAGCATCCGAGATCATCAATTCCAACTTTTCAAAGCTGCAGGAATTTGATGCAAAAAGGAAGAAATTATTTGCCCGCAGAGACGAGTTGGAGGATCTGAAACGGCAGATTGAGCCCTTTCGCAGTCTGGAATTTGACCTGAATAAAATCATGAATTTTAAATTCATCAAATTCCGGTTTGGTAAGGTAGCCCATGAATATTACAACAAATTTATTAAGTATGTATATGAGAATTTAGATACGTATTTTTACGAATGTGACCGGGACAGAGATTATGTATGGGGTGTGTATTTTTCACCCTCCGCGGAAGCAGCCCGCATTGATGCCATATATTCCTCTCTTCACTTTGAGCAGATCTTCCTTCCGAATTCCTATGAAGGCACACCGGTCAATGCATACAAAGCGATCCTCACAGAATCCGATGAAGTAGGTAAAGAGCTGTCACAAATCTCGGAACAGATGAAGCAGGTCGTCCGGGAACATGCGGAGGAGATCCTGCTGGCGAAAAGAACGCTCAGCCTCTTTACGAAGAATTTTGATGTACGTAAGCTTGCGGCAATCACCAAAGGGAAAGGAAATGATGAGGTTTTCTTTATCCTCTGTGGCTGGATCGAGGAACAATATTCCGAAGCATTTTTACAGGATATGAAGCAGGAAAAGGGTCTGTATTGCACCATGGAGGAGGGGCAGGAAAGCCAGCTTACAAAGCCGCCCACAAAGCTCAAGAACCCAAAGCTTTTTAAACCCTTTGAGATGTTCCTTCAGATGTATGGTATGCCGGCTTATGACGAGGTTGATCCAACCTCCTTCGTTGCCATAACCTATTCCCTGATCTTTGGAATCATGTTCGGTGACGTCGGGCAGGGCTTGTTCCTGGCAATCGGGGGAGCTTTGCTTTATAAGTTTAAGAAAATGAATATGGCGGCTATTGTGTCTATGGCAGGTGTTTTTTCCACTCTGTTCGGATTTGTTTATGGAAGTGTCTTTGGCTTTGAAGATGTAATAACTCCCCTCTGGCTCTCCCCGATGGAAAATGTCATGACAGTACTTCTCACTGCCGTAGGATTTGGTGTTGCTTTGATCATTATTGCAATGATTATTAACATAATTAACGGAATTAAGGCAAAGGAATTCGGCAAAATATTCTTTGATACCAACGGAATTCCGGGGCTTGTCTTTTATAGTGCGGCAGTCACCTGCGTGCTGCTTGCTTTTACCGGACATACCCTGCCGGCAACCATTGTGCTGGTGATTTTCTTCGCCCTCCCGCTGCTGCTGATCTTCTTTAAAGAACCGCTTACGCATTGGATCAAAAAGAGCCCTCATATTTTTCCGGAAAGTAAAGGGATGTTCTTTGTCGAATCCTTTTTCGAACTGTTCGAGGTTCTGCTAAGCTATGTAACAAATACGATATCCTTTCTTCGTATCGGCGCCTTTGCTTTAAGCCACGCGGCAATGATGGGTGTCGTCATGTTGCTTGCAGGAGTACAATCCGGCAATCCTAACATTGTGGTAATCGTTCTCGGTAACATCTTTGTCGCCGGAATGGAAGGTCTGATTGTGGCAATTCAGGTTTTGCGTCTGGAATATTATGAAATGTTCAGCCGTTTCTACAAAGGAACCGGCAAGGAATTTAAACCCTATAAATAACCGGGTCAAATTTATTAACTATTAAGGAGGATTTTTATCATGGCTTTAAAAATAACTATCGTAATCGCTTTATTATTAAGTATTGTAATTCCGTTTGGATCGTTTCTCTTCCATAAGAAAAAGACAAAGGGCGGTTTAAAAGCAACGCTTTGCTGCAATGCCTTCTTTTTCTTCGCAACGCTGATTATTGCTGATATTTTCATGTTCGGCGGTAAGGTTTCTGCTGCAGAAACAACAGCGGCAGCAGCTTCTGCCGTAGACGGCTGGAAATATCTCGCTGCCGCTCTCTCAACCGGTTTATCCTGTATCGGCGGCGGCATTGCGACTGCATCCGCAGCTTCTGCTGCTCTGGGTGCGATCAGCGAGGATTCCTCCGTTATGGGTAAAGCATTGATCTT
>DOWG01000264.1 GCA_003519685.1 Lachnospiraceae bacterium | reverse complement strand
TTAATGATGCACGATGTGTCATTTAATAATATGATGTTAAATAATGCGGATACTCTGGAAATCGATTGGCCAGACGGACCAGATGCAAAAGGAATTGACCAGCCACGTAGTTTTGACGCTGTGGTTGCAAATCCTCCTTACTCAGCACATTGGGATAACAGTGAAACTAAGCTGAAAGACCCACGCTTTCGCGAATATGGAAAACTTGCACCTAAATCAAAAGCAGATTATGCCTTTGTTTTACACAGCATTTATCATTTGAATAATACTGGAACAATGGCGATTGTATTGCCACACGGAGTGCTGTTCCGTGGTGCAGCGGAAGGAAAAATTCGTCAAACGTTGATTGAAAAGAATTATCTTGATACGGTAATTGGGTTACCTGCTAATTTGTTTTATGGAACAAGCATTCCAACAACCATTTTAGTGTTCAAAAAAAACCGTAAAACAAGAGACATTTTGTTTATTGACGCAAGTAATGAATTTGAAAAAGGTAAGAACCAAAACAACCTGAGCAACGAGAATATTGACAAAATCATCGAAACTTATCAAAACCGCAAAGATGTCGATAAGTACGCTCACGTAGCATCGATCAAAGAAATCAAGGAAAACGACTATAACTTGAACATTCCTCGTTATGTGGATACGTTTGAAGAAGAAGCTCCGATTGACCTTGAAGAAGTGAATAAGCAGTTGAAACAGGACAATAAAGAAATTGCTGAACTTGAGGCTGCAATTAACGAGCAATTGAAGATGTTAGGTGTAGAAGTATAGGATTTTTCATGTTGATAATATAGTCGCGTTATGATATGGTTTATGAAACGTATCAAAGAGAGGTGATACCGTGGGAGCAGCAATCAGACCTTCAGAAGATTTAAGAAATCACGATAACTATAATGAAATTTCCAAACAGTGCAATGAATTACTCAAAACACTTGCAGAAGCGGATGATGATTTGAAAAATGGACGGGTGGCATTGATACAGGATTCGTTTGATGATCTTCGCACATCTTTACTGGAAAGGAAGCAAACTTTCATGGAAGGGCGAAAAGTTGGTTGGGAAAACCGATCATCATAGCTGGTACATTAATCAATGATATGATAATATATAGGAAAACATCAGATAAGGGATCGATATGAGAAAGATAACTGATTTTCCGAAAAATAAAATTGCTATAGAGGAGCTTCAAGATTTTATGAGAGTTCCGAATTATGCCGGCTTGGTTGAATTGGTGTATGATCTGACCGGGAAAGAGTTGATTTCACCGATTAAGAGCTCCGGGCTTAACGGGAAAAAACCGGCTCTTTATCAGAGATATCGAATCGACCGGCCGTCTAAGGATTATACCGATTATCAGGAGGAACTGATGTATCAATTGGTTCCGATGCTAAAGAATGATTATTATATGGGGAACTTAGAAGCCTACCAAAAGGATAGGCTGTTTGTGCTGTCATTAAATGATTATCTTAAGAAACATAGAGGATGCCTGAAGGAGGCAGTATCGTATAATGAGCGGAGCTTTGAAATCTGGGGCAGGGAGAAATTCCTGTTAAGAGAAGGTGGGATCCGGATTTTAAAAAATCTCGGTCTGGCACCGGAAGATCTGAACGTTTATGATACGACGGAGCCTCTGGCTTATTATTCTCATCATAAAAGGGTACCGCAGAAAATATTGATTTTAGAGAATAAGGATACCTTCTATAGTATGAGAAAGCATTTGCTAGGGAACAATTCGAGGATATTAGGGGAAGAGATAGGGACGTTGATTTATGGCGCCGGAAAGGGTATTCATAAGTCATTTCAGGATTTTACCTTTTGCGTAGAGCCATATTTAAATGATAATAGGAATGAAATATTGTATTTTGGTGATCTGGATTATGAAGGGATTCTCATTTATGAAACTCTGCAGGAGAATTTTAGAGACAAGGTTAAGCTGAAACCGTTCCGTACTGCTTATGAAGCTATGCTTAAAAAGGCCGGCCGGATCAAGTTGCCTGATATGAAGGAAGGACAGAATAGTAATATCGGTACCGAGTTTTTTTCCTATTTTTCCAATGAGGTACAGGAGCAGATGAAGCATTTATTGCAGCAAAACAGCTATATTCCGCAGGAGATACTTCAGAGGAAGGATTTTTAACGTTACAGAATAAAAGAGGTAAGTGTGAAAAATCAATTTTTCACACGCAAATAATTGAGCCTGCGGCACAAAGTTTGCAGGCAGTCAAGAACAGGCGTGGTTATTATTATGGATCTGGATTTTTTGAATGATTTTACAAAGAGGATGAAGAGTATTGGTTCGTATGGCCTGCTCTTTAAAAATAGTATACAAAAAGGAACCTGGAAGCAGTATGGCATTGATACGCTATACGAGCAGACGAATTTGATATTCTCTGTTTTATTGTATATTATGGAGCAGTCTTTAAAGGACGAGTCCTGTACCATTGACGACATCGGTAATTTTATTGATACCATTAATATGAAATGGTTTAAAAAGCAAATATCCTACGATCAGTGCAAGGAACTGGGAGATTTCATTGTCAATGTTATTCTATGTGATGACGGTAAGGCAATGTATTTTCAGGGTTTTGATTATGAGAAAGGTCAATATCAGGAGATACATATCAGCTTTATTGCCAATAAGATCATCTATATCAATGAGGATGTCAGAAGAACCTCCTACTATCTGACGGAGGATGGATATAATCTTATGCTCTCCACCTTGGAAATAGAGAGTAACATGAAGCTTACCATTCATGAAATGATCTTTAAACTTCATATGGAGAAGGCCAGTTATGATAAAGCAGTGGATGACATCAAGCATATTTTTAATCTGCTTCGTATCCAGCTTCAGAGGATGCAGGAGGCGATGCGCAAAATCAGGCAGAACGCGCTGCAGTTTACCGTTTCGGAATACAGCCGGATTTTGGATGATAACCTGATAACGATTGATGATACGAAGAAGAAATTCGGTGCCTATCGGGAGCATGTCAGAAAATTGGTGGAGGGTTTGGAGCAGCAGGACATTCATGTGGAGAAGCTGGAAGATAAGGAAGCCGGTAATCTGAAAAATCTTAAGATAATTGAAGGATACATTAACCGGGCGCTTGATGAGTATCAGAAAATTTTGTCCACCCACTTTGATTTGAAATCCATGTACACGAAAGAACTGGAAGCCCTATCACAGATGTCTTTGATCAAACGGTTTTCTTTGCGTAATGAGTTGTATCGTCCTATTTTAGAAGACGCAAAACATCTGGAGCAGCTGGATATCTTTCTGCGCCCCTTATTCAACAGAGAAATGGACAAGACCTATCATATCGGGAAAGCCTTTGAATATCAGAAAAGCATTAAGGCAAGGGAGCTGGAAGAAGCGGAAGATTTAGAAGATTTTGATGATGAAGCGTGGAGGATCGAACAAAGGAAAAAGTTGGAGGAAAAACTGAGGGTTTATAAGGACAGCTTACTTTGTATTCTAAAATATACTGTTTTGCATCGGGAGCTTTCCTTGCAGGAGCTAAAAGATATTCTGACAGAAGAGGACAGAGAATTGTTGATCCCGAATCTGGAGATTTTTCGTGAGATTATGGTAGAATTAATTAAGAATAGAGAGTTTGTTTTTGACAACCTCAGGAAAGAGCGTGAGGAGCATTTTGCGGATTCAGTCAGAGACTTCCAGATTAATCTGTGTCTGCTGGAACTGGTAGAAGAGCATGAAAGCTTCAAAAGGCTGAAGCGTCTGGAAGTAACCAGAACGGACGGAGAGATTGTAGAATTTTTAAACGTGGTCAGCGAGAGCGGACAGCTAAAAAAGATAAGATGCAGTAATGTTATGTTTCGGATAGAATAAATTGGGAGTAATGTGAAAATGAAGGACAATTTTCACATTGCGAATTGTGAAACAATTTACTTGCGAATTTGTGCCGAAGCCCAAATTCGCGGTGTTTTGATAGAATGGAGAGTAAGCATGGCATATGAATTGGAGGATATTGCGGCGAGTCAGAGAATATTTTATTATCTGCTGCAATACCGGGAATTAAAGGAAGAAGAGGAATT